>NZ_JAUBPS010000130.1:0-6715 GCF_036700865.1 Microcoleus sp. S13C4 | reverse complement strand
AGGGTTTTGACATCACTGTTAGTGGTTGGCAGTATGGCTAATTGAGAATGGTGCAAGATCTCAGTTAAAACCGACTGCAAGTCTCAATTTAAGTCGATGTTGAGTTTCGCATTTCACGTTAATCAACCTCCTCAGTCCTCTGGCAGAGGACTTGCGCTATGAGACAGGGATTTCAATCCCTGTCGGACTCGCCGTCAAACGAGTTAGACCCCTTAAAGCCGTCAAGCGAAGGACAAGGTTTTAGACCCATTTTCTTGATAAATTAAATGCCCCATCGCTTAACTAATACAAATTAAACTTAAATTAAATAAAAATAATGGTTCAAAGCCCGACTAAACCTTTGACTCTCGATGAATTTCTCCAACTGTCGGAAACCAAACCCGCTAACGAATTCATCGACGGTCAAATTATCCAAAAACCTATGCCCCAAGGAAAACACAGCACAATTCAAAGCGATTTGGGTGCTGAGATCAACCGGGTACTCAAACCCCAACGCATCGCCCGCGCTTATCCAGAATTACGGTGCACCTTTGGCGGTCGATCGACAGTACCCGATCTTACAGTCTTTACCTGGGAACGCATTCCCCGCGACGAAAACGGCGAAGTAGCCAACACTTTCGCCATCGCCCCCGACTGGACAATCGAAATTCTTTCCCCCGACCAAAGTCAAACTAAAGTCGTCTGCAACATTCTCCACAGTCTCGGCCACGGAACCCAGATGGGCTGGTTGATTGACCCGGAAGAAGAACTGGTATTTGTCTATTTTGCCGATCGCACCATAGCAGTTTTTGAAGAACCGGGCGATCGCATCCCCGTTCCAACCTTTGCCGAATCCTTTAATCTCACCGTCGGTGAAATGTTCAGTTGGCTGACTGAGTAGCGCCACCTCGGTTTATGAATGATTTAACCGCAGAGGGCGCAGAGGGCGCAGAGGAAGAGAAGAGAGAGAGCTCTACGGATTTGGTTCGATCTAATGTGCGGTCGATCGCTTATACTAAAATATCTGGTTGTCAGCTCTTCAATGACGAGAGATGACTAAAGTTGTCACTACAAACTTAATTATGATTATTTAACCGGACTTGATATCATCTTTCAAATAACCGCTAACTACTAACAACTAACTACATAAAACGTTTCTCAAAAATGGAAGCTAAATCTTACAAAGACACGGTAAACCTGCCCAAAACCAAGTTTGATATGCGCGCCAACGCCGTCAAACGGGAACCAGAATTGCAACAATTTTGGGCAGATCAAGAAATCTACGATCGGCTTTCGGAAAATAACCCAGGCGACTTGTTCATCCTGCACGACGGGCCACCCTACGCCAACGGACAACTCCACATCGGCCACGCCCTCAACAAAATCCTCAAAGACTTTATCAACCGCTACCAAATGCTGCGCGGCAAAAAAGTCCGCTACGTTCCCGGTTGGGATTGTCACGGATTGCCGATCGAACTTAAAGTATTGCAGAACATGAAATCGGAGGAGCGGCTAAATCTTACGCCGATCGAACTCCGCCGCAAAGCCTCCGCCTTCGCGCAGCAAACAATGGAACAGCAGCGCGAATCCTTCCAGCGCTACGGCGTTTGGGGCGACTGGGAACACCCGTATTTAACCATGAAACCCGAATACGAAGCCGCTCAAATCGGCGTTTTCGGTCAAATGGTGCTCAAAGGCTACATCTACCGCGGCTTCAAACCTGTTCACTGGAGCCCGAGCTCGAAAACAGCCCTCGCCGAAGCGGAATTGGAATATCCCGAAGGCCACACTTCGCGCAGCATCTACGTCGGCTTTCATGTGAAAAAATTGTCAAAATCCCTGCAAACGAAGCTCAAGCGCTATATGCCGAGCCTCTGGGCGGCGATTTGGACGACTACTCCCTGGACAATTCCGGCAAACTTGGCGATCGCAGTTAATCCCGAACTGACTTATGCGGTGGTGGAACCGCCGGCAAATTCCCACATCGCACAACAATTTATGTTAGTAGCTGTCGATGCCGTCGATCGGCTGTCGGCAACTTTTAACACTCAATTAAAAATACTCGCCACCTTCAAAGGCAAAGAATTAGAAGGTTGCAGTTACAAACACCCGCTGTTCGATCGCGAAAGTCCAATTGTTGCCGGCGGTGACTACATTACCGCTGATTCCGGGACGGGATTGGTGCACACCGCACCGGGGCACGGACAAGAAGACTTTATCGTAGGAAAACGCTGCGGTTTGCCCGTTTTAACCCCCGTAGACGAGAACGGAAATTTCACCGCAGAAGCAGGACAGTTTGCAGGTTTAAATGTCCTTGGAAACGGCAATGCCGCAGTGATTGATGCCCTTGCCGAAGCAAATTGTTTGATTAAAGAGGAAAGTTACGCTCACTCTTATCCTTACGATTGGCGCACGAAAAAGCCGACTATTTTTCGGGCGACGGAACAGTGGTTTGCCTCCGTTGAAGGGTTCCGAGATGAAGCCCTAAAAGCGATCGCCGAGGTGAATTGGATTCCCGCCCAAGGGGAAAATAGAATCACGGCAATGGTAAGCGATCGATCGGATTGGTGTATTTCTCGACAGCGGACTTGGGGCGTTCCCATTCCCGTATTTTACGACGAAGAAAACAACGAACCGTTGTTAAATGAAGAAACGATCGCCCATGTGCAAGCCCTTTTTGCCGAGAAAGGTTCCGATGCTTGGTGGGAATTGTCGATCGATGAATTGCTGCCGGAATCTTACCGCAATAAGGGCCGTACTTACCGCAAGGGAACCGACACGATGGATGTGTGGTTTGACTCGGGTTCTTCCTGGGCCGCAGTTGCCCAAGGTCGATCGGAATTAAACTATCCTGCTGATATCTATTTGGAAGGTTCAGACCAGCACCGCGGCTGGTTTCAATCCAGCTTGCTTACCAGTGTAGCAACTAACGGCGTTGCTCCTTACAAAACTGTTTTGACGCACGGTTTTGTGCTCGATGAAAAAGGCCGGAAGATGAGCAAATCTGAAGGCAATGTCGTCGATCCGGCGGCAGTAATTAAGGAATATGGAGCCGATGTTTTGCGGTTGTGGGTGTCTTCCGTAGACTACTCGGCAGACGTGCCGTTGGGCAAAAATATTCTCAAACAGCAGTCAGATGTTTACCGCAAAATTCGCAATACAGCTAAGTTTTTGCTGGGCAATTTGCACGACTTCGACCCCGCAAAAGATGCCGTTGCTTACGAGGAATTGCCGGAACTCGACCGCTATATGCTGCACAGAATGGGCGAAGTATTTGCGGAAGTCCAAGATGCTTTTGAAAGCTTCCAATTTTCCCGATTTTTCCAAACTATGCAGAATTTCTGCACGGTGGATTTGTCTAATTTTTACTTGGATATTGCCAAAGACAGACTTTACATCAGCGCGACAGATACCCTTCGCCGCCGCAGTTGTCAGACTGTGATTGCAATTGCTGTGGAGAATTTAGCAAGGGCGATCGCACCTGTGTTGTGTCACATGGCTGAGGATATTTGGCAGTACCTTCCCTATCCGACTCCTTACAAGTCAGTATTTGAAGCCGGCTGGGTGCAACTTGATGCTTCATGGCACAATCCAGAGTTGGCTACTCGCTGGCAGTATTTGCGACAAGTGCGCGGCGAAGTTAACAAGGTTTTGGAAAAAGCCCGGATTGAAAAGGCGATCGGTTCTTCTTTGGAAGCTAAGGTTTTATTGTACGTTCCCGATGTTGAGAAAAGACAGCAATTGCAAGCTTTGAATCCCAGCAGCGAAGAATTGGTGGATTATGTGCGATCGCAAAATTCCGTCATAGAGTTAGCGGCAGAGGAGAAAGCAAAAGCAGCACAGGATAAACAGGAAGAACAAGCGGCAAAAGTTGCCAAAGTCTTGACAGAAAACAAAATTTATGTGGAGGCGGAAACGCTCGCAGAAAAGGGGGATCGATCTTCTCAGATCGTACAGTATTCTGCTCCGGAACCGTCGGCCTTAGATTTGCAGCAAATCTTAGATCGAAGCGCCGAGTTTGTGGCTAGTTTGCCTGATTACGCGGGCAACTTTATTACAGAATACCAAAAAGCGCTGGTAACACTTGGGCTTTTAGCCTCTGTGTTAATAACGGGCCGAGTAACCCTGGCGATTTTGGATACGATAAATCAGATTCCGCTTTTGGGAGGCTTATTGGAAGTCATCGGGATCTTATTTACAATCTGGTTTGCTTTCCGTCACTTGCTGTTTGCCACCAACCGTCAAGAAATTGCAGAACAAATTGATTCGCTGACAGCAGATGTGGTAGGGGGGCGGACAACCGCGCTTGTACTTGCAGAAACACAGGCGATCGTACTCGCACCGCCAGTAGAAGCAGCGCTTGTGCTTGTAGAAACACAGGCGATCGTACAAACAGCCCCAGGCGAACAAGTGTTTGTAGAAACACCCCAAATCCCGAAAGCAGAATTAGTTGCGATCGAGCCCAAACCTGAAATTCCTGCTGAAATAGCTGTAACTCACGATTCTACAATGACCGCCAACGGTGTAGACGAACTACGGTATTTGTTCATTACTTCGGAAGTAGAACTGGTAGAATCGAATGCAGCCATGCAGGAATTGCCGTACAGCTATCAGTCTCCCGAGTTGGCGATTGGTGTAGTGAAAGCAGACGGGGAAAAGTGCGATCGCTGCTGGAATTACTCGACTCACGTCAGCGAGTCGATCGAACATCCGCTAATTTGCGAACGCTGCGTTTCAGCAGTAGACCACAAATTCTAACGTAGGCTGCGCTTCGGGAAAAAATCTTGAGTTTGTGGTTGCCACATTCAGCCCGAAGCGCACCCTACAATAACTTCCTTTACTTATTTCTGATTAAAAAAACGGCAGACGATTTCACCAGGGTTGTTTTGTCCAAACGCCAAAACTGTTCCATCTTTCTTAACTGTAGTGCGATCGCTGCAATTGTAGACTTCTAGAGGCTTTTTCACTCCATCAACACTAAGAATTACCCTGTATTCCCAATAGTTTTTCGCACTGCGTTTGATATCGACAATGCAAATCTCGCTTCCTTGATAATTGCGGCATACAGAGGCGTCAGCAGGAAGCGCTACCCAGAAACAAGATATTAATAACAAAAAGTAGCAAACACATTTCATCATCTGCGATCGCCTTTTCCTTTACGCTACTCCGAACCCAGTATGGGGACGCTTGTAAGGTGGATGCAACCCCAACACAATATCCTCCTCAGACACTCCCATCTCCACAAATTCCCGTGCAATATCCACTTCTGTCATATTGCGCTGAACCCAAATTTTGCTATCCTTAATATCCAAATGAATGAAACAGTTGTATATCCGCTTTAGTCCCTCCCAGCCAACATCTAGTAACTGATAGTGGTCATGTTCCCCATCAAAAACAAGCTGGCATTCAACGTCGGGATTAGGCTTTTCTAGCGTTGCTTGTTGAGTTAGCAATTTGCGGATACACTGGCGGTAATGCTCTACTCTTTCCATTCCACAATTACCTCCTTTTGCGGATTGTAAACGACGAGTTTAAGTTGATACACATTGACCGCTTCTTTTATAAATGGCTCTTGAAAAAACGAGTCAAAAGTATCAAAGGGTACTGCTAGATACAGTGTTCTGTCCGGTTCTTTGATTTGTAAGGCAAGTCGATAATTCAAAAATTGACCCAAGGCGAGATGAAAGTCAGTAATTGCAGAGTTGTTGAGAAAGCTTTTAATTTCAACAGCAATTTTTTGCCCTAATTTCTCGGCCGCCAAAACCTTCTCTGCTGCTAAATCAATCTCAAACTTAACACCCTGAATTTTGACGATCAGCGGATCTGCGGTGATTTCCCACTCCTCCTTCTGAAGCGCTTTTTTTACAGCATCGTGAAATAAATCTCTAGCAGCCATTTCTCCCTCATACAGCTTCTATATCTATCTTATAGCAGCGAAAGCGCGCAAGCTGCTGCGATCGCCCTCAAGTCGCGACATCATAAGATAGCTGAACCATACCAGAACTGTATGTCTGGCATCCAGTTAACTGCAAAGCTGTAGTATTTATCGGATTAACAAATAAAGGAATTCCCTCGCCCAAAATAATCGGGTGCACCGAGAGAATGACCTCGTTGACAAAATTTTGATTCAGGAAATCGCGAATCAGCAGAGAACCTCCCACCAACCAAATGTTCTTGCCCTCAAGCAAGCGTAAGTCATTGACAAAACTCTCTAAATCTGTTACCACTTCGACATCAGAAGTTGCTTGAAAATCTAGATTTTTTGTAAAAACATAACTCTTTTTTTCCTGGTACGGATACTCGCCAAAAGTTAGAACTTGTTCGTAAGTTTTTCGACCCATGAGAACCGTATCGATGCTATCTAAGAAGTTACTATAACCGTAATTTTGGTCTGTAAACAGCCAGTCAATATCGCCATTCGATCGGGCGATATAACCGTCCAGACTAGATGCAATGAATAGTACAATTTTACGCATGGCCACACCGAGGTTTTGGGAATGATTGGGGCGATGAGCGCCCCAATTACCTTAATTTTAAATGATTTAGCGTCCTGACGGTAGCTTGAGTTCGATACCCAGTTTGTTGCTGACATCGATCGCCGTATTAGCAAAATCAGTCACGCCAGCGATGCCAACTCCGAGCGCAGTACCCGCAGCTAAAATAAGCTGTTGTGCCTTTAAATAGGGTATAATAAAAAATGAGTTTAGTCAATCTCTACAAAAATGCCAGCTAAAAA
>NZ_JAUBPS010000038.1:0-66754 GCF_036700865.1 Microcoleus sp. S13C4 | reverse complement strand
GTTTTTAGCTGGCATTTTTGTAGAGATTGACTAAACTCATTTTTTATTATACCCTATTTAAAGGCACAACAGCTTACTAGGGTTCGGAGTATATCACTATCAACAGCAAAAGCGTGAGCCATTTGTTCTATTAGCAGCATCGGGGGTATTTCTGTTAGCCCTTTTATTCCGAACTCTCGATAGGGAAATTTGTCCTTACTTTTCAACTGGCACTCATTTTATTTGGCATCTTTGTAATGGCATTTTGTTGTACTTATCAGCAAGAGCATTAATCCTAAACAGACCTATGATGGACTAGGGATCTCTTAACTTTAAAAATCAGAATTAGCCCAAGTCTTAGCCAAGCTGCTTCACTGCTATAAGGTTAATCACGATCGCCCACAGGTAAGCTCAGTATAAACCCTGTTTGACCAAGTATGGCAGCATCTAGTTTGATATCGCCGCCGTGGGCCCGTGCGATTTCCCTTGCTAAACTTAGCCCCAATCCCGATCCTTCGATTTTTTTGATCTGAGTGGAGTCACCGCGATGGAATCTCTCGAAAATGCGATCGCGCTCGCTCAAAGAAATATCCTGAGAACTATTGACAATTTTCACAATTACTCTTTTTCCCTGACAGTTAGCCTGTAACCTGAGCCAACCCTCTGGCAAATTATATTTAATCGCATTACCAACCAGATTTTGCACAACCTGCACCAGCAAATCGCGATCGCCCTTGATATATAAATTGGGAGCAATGGTCATTTGCACATCTAAATGCGGCGCTAGCAGTTCCATATCTTCGGCAATTTCCGATAGCAAAGCCGACATATTAACCTCAACCAAATGTAAACCCATACGTCCGGCATCGGCTAGGGAAAGTAATAGAAGTTTACGGGTAATTTCACTCAAACGGCGCACTTCATCCAATAAATTGCTCAGGGTTTGCTGCACCTCAGAACCTGATTCAACTTGATGCAAAGCCCGTTCTAGTTCCCCTTGCAAAATTGCCAGCGGAGTCTTTAATTCGTGGGCAGCATCTCCACTAAAACGAGAAGCTTGTTTAAAACTTCGCTCCAGACGTTCTAACATCTGATTGAACACAAAAATTAATTCTACAAACTCTATATCCGTTGAGCCGACAGGAACGCGCCGATCTAGCCCTTGTACGGTGACATTGCGAATTGCCATCGTGAGTCGCCCAATTGGATATAGAATACTCCGCGATATCACCCACGCTCCACCGGCAACGAGTAAAAGCACTAGGGGAATAGAAATTAGAAAGATATTGCGAATCGATGCCATTTCCCGATCGATCGCTTGTAAGTTAACAGCGATCGCTATTTGAGTCTGAGGAGAATGAATCGCGCCCACGCGCCAAACGGCCATCCTAGTACGCTGGGTTGCTAGTTTAGCTTTGAAAACTCCAGGAAAATCAGGTCGATCGAATTGAGGAGGTCGATCGCGCGGGGGTCTTCTTTCTCTGGGTAAGAATGAATCGGGTCGATCAGGAGGTTGTCGATGGGGAGGTGGTGGATATGGTGGAGGTGGTGGAGGGGGAGGTTCTAATTGAAAAGGTATTCTGGTAGGATCGGGAGGCGGTTGAGGCAGCGATCGCCATAGTGAATTGGCATCAATTCCATCTTGCCACTGGCTCGATCGGTAGAGCAAATTACCATCTCTATCAGTCACCAACAAAGCCACGGTTGTTTCCCCATCATTCATGCCCAAAACTGATGGCAAAGAATCATTATAAACATCCCATTGGGTCGATTGCGGGCGGGTAGATTGGATTAACTGATTCTTGATTTCAGCATCAAGACGTTTGACCTTAGCATCGTAAATCAACCACCACGAAACAATACTAAAGCCAATTAGAGCAATACTTGCTAGAACAGCAGATGATAGAGCAATGCGAAAGCGAAAAGATTGCATTTTCACGAGGGAGAATCTGGTTTGCGAAACCGATAGCCAACGCCGCGCACGCTCTCAACCCATCCTGTACCGCCGATCGGTTCAATTTTCTTGCGAATGCGTTGAATACATACATCTACCACATTCGTATTCGGATTAAAATCATAACCCCAGATATGTTCGAGGATTTGTGTGCGGGTGAGTACCCTACCGGGCGATCGCATCAGATATTCCAAGAGATTAAATTCTCGACTTGTAAGTTCTACCGCATGGCGATCGCAAGTAACTTCTCGGAGAATGCGATCGAGCTTAACTGGGCCAACGCTCAGAATATTTTGGCGATCGCCCGAAGCACGCCGCACCACAGCATAAATCCGAGCAACTAACTCCTCAACAAAAAACGGTTTAGCCAAATAGTCATCAGCACCGAGATGTAACCCTTCAATGCGATCGTCGAGTTCATTGCGAGCAGTTAATAAAATCACTGGTACGTTGCGTCCAGCCTTTCGCAGATGTTTGAGAATAGATAATCCGTCTTTTCCCGGCAAAACAATATCAAGAACGATCGCATCGTACTCATTATCCATCGCCCGCCCATAGCCATCGTTGCCATTATCGCAATAATCGACCACAAAACCTTGTTCTTTCAAGCCCATACAAACAAAACTGGCGATTTTTTCTTCATCTTCAACGTATAGAACATTCATAGATTTACCTATTCGGTTGTGATTATACGACCATCAGGGATTTACTTAAATTACAAAACTGTAATCCATCCGCACTGTTGCAGGTAATGTTTGGGGAATTTGATGTAGTTATAAACATTTTTGGACTGGCGATCGTAACTATCATGAAAATTACTTCACTACTGGCATTACCTGCTACAGCCTTGCTGCTGGGATTTAGCAGCTTGACTTTTCCCCATCAAACTACAACTAATTCTAATACTGTACTAGCCCAGAGCCAGCCAGAACCCAATCAAGAGCGCAGACATCCGCCCCGTATAGATTTTGCTGCTGCTGCCAAACAATTAGGAGTCAGCGAAGCCGAGTTAATCGAAGCTTTGGGCCTACCCGCCAAACCGCCGGAACCACCAAGTGAAAATAATCGCCCGCCCAGCCCACCGCCCCCTCCTCGTTTAGATATTCCCGGTGCAGCGAAAAAGTTGGGAGTCACCGAAGCAGAGTTGATTAAAATTCTGGGCATTCCACCGCGTCCACCGGGCGATCGTAATGTACCTCAAAATTCGGAAAAACGCTAATTTCTCCACATTACAAAACTGTAATCCTAGGACAGGCATAAATGTCATATTCAAGCAACTTAATGAGTGAAGAGACTAAATCAAAGGCAGATTGAGACTTCATTTCTTTAGCCTGACAACAGATTCAAACTTAGAAAACTAATCCAGGTAATTACATCATGCCAGCACTATTTCCTAATTCAATCAATGCACCCGGCAACCAACCTCCCCAAAATCAAGGCGCACCGGGCAACCAACCTCCCCAAAATCAAGGCGCACCGGGCAACCAACCTCCTCAAAATCAAGGCGCACCGGGTAACCAACCTCCTCAAAATCAAGGCGCACCGGGTAACCAACCTCCCCAAAATCAAGGCGCACCGGGTAACCAACCTCCCCAAAATCAAGGCGCACCGGGCAACCAACCTCCTCAAAATCAAGGCGCACCGGGCAACCAACCTCCCCAAAATCAAGGCGCACTGGGCAATCAACCTCCCCAAAATCAAGGCGCAGCGGGCAATCAACCTCCCCAAAATCAAGGCGCAGCGGGCAATCAACCTCCTCAAAACCAAGGCACAGCGGGCAACCAACCTCCCCAAAATCAAGGCGCACCTGCCAATCCTCCCGAAAACCAAGGCGCATCGGGCAATCCCCCTCAAAATCAAGGCGCAGCGGGCAACCAACCTCCCCAAAACCAGGGCGAAATTGGCAATACTCCTCCTCAAAACCAGGGGGGAATCGGCAATATTCCTCCTCAAAACCAGGGGGGAATCGGCAATATTCCTCCCCAAAATCAAGGCGCACCCGGTGGCAATCCTCCTCCTCAAAACCAGGGCGCACAACTTACGAATTCTGCTTTACCTCCCCAAAACCCAACTCCACCCCCTCCCCCAGCTAACAGTATTAGCACCACAGCAGGAAACGACAATATTACCGGAGATAGTTTAGATAACTTTATCCTAGGCAGTAGTGGCACAGATACGATAACTGGAGGAGCAGGCACAGATACAATTAGCTATCTTTCGCTGGGCAGCGGCATTACCATTGAGGCTAAAGGTATTGTAGATAAAGGCGCAGCAGGTACAGATACCCTGCAAAATATAGAACAAATAATTGCTCCTTTAGGACAGAGTAATACCATCGACGCTTCTACAGGTAGCGGTACAGGTTCTATTAATGTGGATTTGTCGCAAAATCGTTTGGCTGTTAACAATTTACCCGGTATTGGCACTCTGAATTTGACTGTAGAGAATTTCGTTAATGTCACAGGAACTCCCAATGTAGATGTCCTTACCGGAAACATCCAAAACAATTCTTTAGTAGGGGGAGATGGTAACGATACACTCTCAGGTTTGCGCGGCAACGATACGCTAATTGGAGTAAATCCCTTGAGTGCTACACCGGGAAGCAATGATACGGATGTGCTGATTGGTGGTCGAGGTAGAGATGTTTTTGTTCTCGGTGATGCCACCAAGACATACTATAGTGGAACAGGATTTGCATCGATTCAAGATTTTCAGCAGGGAATCGATCGCATTCAGCTACGTGGGAGTCTCTCTGACTACAATATTGTTGGTAATTCCATCAATTTGGCTGGTACATCTGACCAAATTGCTGTAATTCAAGGTGGCTTTACTCCTGATAGTTTCCTGTTTGTGTAATATCAATTCCGGCTGCACTCCTTATCATACCGAGGACACGGCAGTGCCGTTTCCCTACCAAAAATAAAATTGTAGGGAAACGGCACTGCCATTTCCTAATTTCTTCTTCCTACTTCTTCCTTCGTGTCCTTTGCGTCTTCGCGGTTCAATACTCTAATTTTTCCAGCACCAAAGGAGCAAATGCACTAATTTTCTGCAAACGCCGATCGCCCTTTAATCCAATCGAGTAAAATAGGATTGACCAATTCCGGCGCTTCATCTTGCGGGCAGTGTCCCACTCCCTCCAAAGGAATAAACTTTTCCACAGCCGGAAACTTTGCCAATTCTCGCCCCAATGCGATCGGCTCCCAAGGGTCGTCCGTACCCCACAAAATCAAAGCAGGACAGCTTAAACGCGGCAACAAATCCTCCGGTAGCGGGCCTTGAGAATAACTGATAAATGCCACAAATACTTCTACTGCGCCGATATCTTGGGCAGGTTCCAGCAGCATATTTACCAGTTCGTCGGTGACAGCTTCAGGACGGCGATAAGCTTGCAAAAGCACTTTTTTTACTGTTTTTGGCGTTGCTAATTGTTTAAAAAATAATTGACTTATCCACTTGACATTTAAAATTTTTTGTGCGATTGGCGCTCCAAAACTGCGATACCAAGGCAATTCGGCGCGTTTGCGATCGTGCAGCAACCGCAGAGAACAATTGAGTAAAATTACGCCAGAAGCAATATCGGGAAAATCCACAGCGGCTTGCATAATTGCCACGCAGCCGATCGAATTTCCCACCAAAAAAGCCGGCCCGCCCGCAACTTCCCGACAAAAATCAGCAATTAGTTGTCCCCAAGTTTCAAAAGTATAGTCAATTTCAAGCTTGGGCGCGGGTTTAGCAGAACCGCCAAAACCGATGAGGTCGATCGCATAACAGCGGCAATCAGCAGCCAGCGCCGGCAAATTCTTGCGCCAGTGGCCCCAAGACGCACCGAAACCGTGGACAAACACCACCGCAGGCCCCTGCGTTCCCGCAGTTTGGTAGCAAATCGGAAAGCCTTTCCACAGCCAAGTTTGGGGCGAAACAACTGTTGACAAAGCGGGACTAGAAGATGTCATACGATTCTAGATTTTAGATTTTAGATTTTAGATGAATGCAAGGCTGCAAAGAACTCAAGTCATCAAAAAAAATGGGTGGAAACCCCGTCCTTATAGGACGGCTTTACAAAAAGACACAAGACAAGAAAGATCAACCATATCACAGAAGACGTGTTAGAGTGTGATGATGGAAAAAGCCTACCGCTATCGCTTCTATCCCACCGCGCCCGCAAGAAAATCTCTTGCGACGGACAATGGGTTGTGCGCGGCTAGTGTACAACAAGGCTTTAGCTTTTCGTACAGAATCTTGGTACGAGCGTCAAGAGAGAGTTGGCTACAGAGAAACTTCCTCAATGCTGACGAATTGGAAGAAAGAGGAGGAGCTTGATTTCCTGAACGAAGTTAGTTGCGTACCTCTTCAGCAGGGGCTCAGACACCTTCAAACAGCTTTTACCAATTTCTTTGGGGGACGAGCTAAATATCCTAATTTCAAGAAAAAGCACAACGGCGGTAGCGCTGAATTTACCAAGTCCGCTTTCCGTTGGAAAAACGGACAGGTATTTCTGGCTAAGTGTAATGAGCCGCTACCTATTCGCCGGAGCCAACAAATTCCCGTAGGCTGTATCCCGTCTACTATTACGGTAAAGTTAACACCCGCTGGGCGCTGGTATGTCTCCATAGTTGTAGACGACTACACGATTAAACCGCTTCCAAAAATAGATAAAACTATAGGTTTGGATGTGGGAATCAGCAGTCTGATTGCCACTAGCGACGGCAACAAGATTGTCAATCCCAAACATTTCAAGAAGCTTCGCAAGAAGTTAAAAAGGAAGCAAAAAGCTTTAGCTCGTAAACAGAAAGGAAGCAATAATCGAGGAAAAGCGCGGGTGCAAGTGGCTAAAGTCCACGCACAGATAGCTGATGTGCGTAAAGATTTCCTGCACAAGCTAACGACTCAACTGGTTCGTGAAAACCAAACGATTGTAGTTGAGGATTGGGCTATTAAGAATATGGTGAAGAACCATAAATTAGCTATTGCTATCAGCGACGCTAGTTGGGGTGAGTTAATTCGCCAACTAAGTTACAAGTGTCAGTGGTACGGGCGAGATATTCTAAAAATAGACCGCTGGTTTCCTAGTTCTAAACGTTGTGGAAACTGCGGTCAAATTGTAGATAAATTGCCGTTGAATATTCGGGAATGGAAATGTCCTAAGTGCGGGACAAAGCATGACCGCGATATCAATGCAGCAAAAAATATTTTGGCGGCTGGGCTAGCCGTGTCAGTCTGTGGAGCAACCATAAGACCCCAAGAGAGTAAATCTCGGAAGGCAGGTGCTACGAAGCAGAAACCTAATCGGTGACGATTGGGAATCCCCGTACTTTTAAGTCGGGGTGGATGTCAATACTACAAACCGTATCGCAATTCGAGGCAACCGCTAGGACATAAATCCCAAACCCTCTTCCCTCCTCCCTCTGCGCCCTCTGCGCCCTCTGCAGTTAATTCCTCTTCCTTCTGACTTTGCAGTTAGAGCCGATATTATGTCAGGATTAAAGATGCTGACTTCTTTGCTTTATTGAAATTTCCCCTATGCCAACGATCGCCCCAACTTCCGTCGTGCCGTTTCTCGGTTCCGAAATTGTACCCGACTACGACACAGCCAAAGTAGTAATCTTACCAATTCCCTACGAGGCAACAACCACCTACCGCCGGGGGTGCGAAAACGGGCCCGCTAAACTTCTAGAAGCTTCTCATCAACTCGAGTGCTACGACGAAGAATTAGATTCCGAAGTTTGCTACGATGTCGGAATTTATACAAAAGAGCCGATCGCCGATACGCGCAACAGCCAACGGGTTTCATCCTCAGAAATGCTGCGAGTCACCCAAGCCGCAGTCCACCAGCTAGTTACCGAAAATAAATTTGTCATCTCCCTCGGAGGCGAACACAGCATCACTGCCGGCGTTGTCGAAGGTTATCGCCAAGCATACCCGGATGAACCTTTCACAGTCGTGCAAATCGACGCCCACGGCGACTTGCGGCACGAGTACGAAGGCTCGATTCACAACCACGCCTGCGTGATGCGACGTATTGTAGATATGGGCTTACCGACACTGCAAATCGGGATTCGCGCTATCTGCAAAGAAGAAGCAGACTTGATTAAAGCAAAACAGCTAAACGTGATTCGAGCTAGGGAAATCGCTACTCAACCGGATTGGGCCGATCGGGCAATTGCCAGCATAACAACTAAGCGAGTATTTTTGACGATCGACTTAGACGGCATCGATCCGACTTTAATTCCAGGGGTGGGAACACCCGAACCGGGCGGGTTAAATTGGTATTCCCTCACCGGATTTTTGCGCCGCATCTTCGAGTCCTACGAAGTAATCGGGTGTGACATTATGGAATTAGCACCTCTTGTAGATTCTGTAGTCTCAGAATTTACCGCCGCCAAATTAGCATACAAACTTATTGGATACCAAGCTCTGGCTCAAGGTTGGCTAAAGCCAGACGAGGAATAAATCGCGAAGTACGAATCACAATAGGCTGTTGGCAAGGCTAGAATTAAGCTAAAGCCAAACAACAGCCAATTTTATTCGTGCTGACAGTTTCATCTTTCATGCTGGCAAATACTGCTCTTCACCTCCTGAAAACATGAGTTTACTAATCGATACACCGGGTACTCCCATTAACGGCTACGCTCCCGATTTTGAATTGCCGGGAGTTGACGAAGAAGTTCACCATTTAGCTCGCTATTTAGAAAAATATCGAGCTATAGGGGTGATATTTATGTGCAATCACTGTCCTTACGTGAAGTTGTATCTAAATCGCCTGAAAGAAATTCAAGCAGAGTTTCAAGATCGAGATGTTACTTTAATCGGGATTAATGCTAATGATGCAAATCAATATCCTGAAGATAGTTTTGAGAGTATGAAAACTTTTGCGGCTGACAATCAGCTCAATTTTCCCTACATCCGAGATGTTGCTCAAGATGTGGCTGAAAGTTTTGGGGCTTCTAAAACGCCGGAGGTTTTTTTATTAGACCAAGATGGCAGATTGCGCTACAAAGGTTTAATTGACGACAACGCTGACGATCCGGGGGCGGTGGGGGTGTCTTATCTGCGGAGTGCGATCGACCAATTGCTCAACACTCAACCCGTTGAGCCTTCCACTACAGAGGCGATCGGCTGTTCTATCAAATGGCGATCGTAGTCATTAGTCATTAGTTGAAAGGTGCCTCTGTTGTGAGATTGTTGGTTTGTATCGAAAATAATAGTAGCTGACGCACCCTACTTCATTATGGTAGGGTGCGTCCGGTTTTACATTCTCAATTTACACGAAAAGTCTAGTTCTAATGCACCATTGATCGGAAGCTGCTGTAAGCTAGATTTCTCGATCGCCCTATGAAAAATTAGAACATAGCCCTATGAAAACAAAACGCATCCTTAACTTCATTGTAGTAGCCGTCGTAGCAATGACACTACTAATTACTTGGAACTTGTTTAAAAGCATTCCTCCAGTCATAGCACAGCAGCAAACCTCCTTAACAGTATCCGCCGCTATCAGCCTCTCACAAGCTTTACAAGAACTCAAAACAGTTTATCAGACCAGCAATCCCAAAGTTAAGATTACTTATAATTTCGGTGCTTCCGGCGCTCTGGCACAGCAAATTCAGCAAGGAGCGCCAGTAGATGTATTTCTCAGCGCCGCTACAAAACAAATGAACGATTTGCAGCAATCTAACCTGTTAATTAACGACACGCGCCGCAATTTGCTAACAAATCGTCTGGTTTTGATTACTCCTAAAAATGGCGTTGCTTCGAGCGATTTTAAAGAGTTGACAGATGCCAGAATAAAGAAAATTGCGATCGGAGAACCGAAAAGCGTACCTGTGGGTCAATATGCTCAGGAAATGCTAAATAAACTTGGATTGTGGCAGCAACTCCAGCCAAAGTTAGTGCTAGGAAATAACGTCCGCCAAGTGCTGACATTTGTCGAAAGCGGTAACGTTGATGCTGGTATAGTTTACACGACTGATGCCAAAGCATCGGACAAAGTAACTGTGCGACTAACGGCTGCTGAAAATTTGCACTCGCCCATTGTTTATCCGCTGGCAGTTATTAGAAACAGCCGCAATCCGGCTGTTGCGAAAGCGTTTGTTGACTTTTTGGCGGGCGATCGGGCTAAAATAGTATTTCAGAAATATGGATTTGGCATAGTTCGATAACTAACTAATTATGGATTTTTTACCGCTGATTAACGCGGATTTCTTTATAAATGGAATTTGATATTTCTCCGCTTTGGATATCTCTAAAATCCTCCGCTATTGCGACATTTATCACCTTTTTTCTGGGAATAGCCGCCGCCCGGTGGATGCTTTCAACTCGCATCAGAGGTAAAGCTTTGATTGAAGGGGTTTTAATTTCTCCCTTAGTTTTGCCGCCGACAGTAGTGGGATTTTTGCTGCTGCTGCTGTTTGGGAGAAATGGGGCGATCGGGCAATTTTTGCTACAATTCGACTTAACTATAATTTTCACTTGGCAAGCCGCCGCCATTACTGCCACAGTTGTATCATTTCCCCTCATGTATAAAACTGCTTTGGCAGCTTTTGAGCAAATTGATGCCAATCTTCTCAATGCAGCCCGCACTTTGGGAGCATCGGAGTGGCAAGTTTTTTGGCGGATTATGTTGCCGCTAGCATGGCCGGGAATTTTAGCAGGAACTATTCTTGCCTTTGCTCGCGCTTTGGGTGAATTCGGCGCGACGTTGATGTTAGCGGGGAATATTCCCGGACAAACTCAAACTATCCCGATGGCAATTTATTTTGCTGTGGAAGCAGGGGATATGAGGCAAGCTGCTATTTGGGTTTTGATTATTCTGAGTATTTCTTTGAGCGTGCTAACTGCTGTTAATTTTTGGACTGATTTACAAAGGAAATCGCCCAAACCGAATTCGAGCCAAAGACTGCAATCAAATCTTCCTAAATTCGCGTCTAGTTTTACCACCCAATCTCAAAAACAACAACCGAAAAGCGGACTTTATTTAAGCATTTTTAAACCTCTCTCTAGTTTGGCCTTGGATGTCGGTTTCGATATTGGCCCGGAAGTGCTGGGAATTTTGGGCGCGTCGGGTTCCGGCAAAAGCATGACTCTGCGCTGTATCGCTGGTTTAGAAACTCCAAGGAGCGGTCAAATTTCAGTCAATGGTAGGGTTTTATTTGACTCAGCACAGGGCATTAATGTAGCTTCTAAAGACCGCCGCATCGGTTTTTTGTTTCAAAACTATGCTTTATTTCCTCACTTGACTGTGGCTCAAAATATTGCCTTTGGCTTGCAGCATTTATCTGAAAGCGAGCAAAAACTTCGAGTAAAAGAACAACTAATTGCGGTGCAAATGTCGGGACTGGAAAACCGCTACCCGCACGAACTTTCGGGGGGCCAACAGCAGCGGGTGGCTTTGGCGAGGGCGATCGCCCCTTCTCCCGAGTTGCTGCTGTTAGACGAACCGTTTTCTGCTTTAGACACTCACTTACGCAGTCAACTGGAACGCGAGTTAATGCTGACTCTGGGTAATTATCGGGGAATTACTTTGTTTGTCAGCCACAATTTAGAGGAAATTTACCGGGTGTGCAAAAATCTGTTGGTATTGGCCGAGGGAAGGCCGATCGCCTTTGATACCAAAGAGAACATTTTCGATCGCCCTGGCAACTTCACTGTCGCCCAGTTGACTGGCTGTAAGAACTTCTGTGCAGCTAAACCGATCGCAGAAACTCTCGTCGAGGCGATCGACTGGGGCTGTACTCTGACTGTAGTCGAACCAATTCCCAAATCTCTAGTTTTTGTGGGAATTCGGGCTCATCAACTGACTTTTGTTAGCGGGTGCGATCGTGAAAATACTTTTGCTTGTTGGATCGCTTCGACTGTGGAAACTCCGCACCGGGTGACATTATATCTCAAATTGCACTCGCCTCCCAATGATTCCCAAGATTATCACTTGCAAGCCGAAGTTTTCAAGGAAAAGTGGAGGGCTATTAAGGACAATTCTTTTCCCTGGTATGTTCATTTGGAGCCAATTAGGTTAATATTAATGGAAGCCTGAGTTAACTAGGAATATACAGTTAACCGTCAACACTCAACAGTTAACCGTCAACACTCAACAGCTAAATACCTCTTAACTAAACATCAAATCATGACTGAAAAAGTTCAAAAAACCGACGCAGAATGGCAACAGCAACTAACGCCAGAACAGTTTAAAGTCGCCCGTAAAAAGGGAACAGAAAGAGCTTTTAGCGGCGAGTATCACGACAACAAAAAGCCCGGAATTTATAATTGCATTTGCTGCGGTACGGAGCTATTTAAATCAGAAACAAAGTTCGATTCCGGTACCGGTTGGCCGAGTTTCTACGCTCCAGTTAGCGAAGAAAATGTCAAGTGCGAGTCGGATAACACCTTGTTCATGCGCCGAACAGAGGTACTGTGCGCTGTTTGCGACGCTCATCTCGGTCACGTATTTAACGACGGGCCGAAACCTACCGGTCAGCGTTACTGCATGAATTCTGCTGCTCTTAATTTCGTCCCCAAGGATTAATTCAGTCCACAGCCAACACTCAGCAATCAACGGTTCTCAGAAAAATTGTTCTGGAACAAGCTCAAAAGCCTGTTCCAGACAATTGATGTTCAAAATGCACCCGTACTGCTATCTTATGGTGGAGGCAAAAAGAGTAAAAAAATAGTGGCGGCATGGGGATGGTATATCAGCGAGTTTTGCTGAAGCTCAGCGGTGAAGCGCTGATGGGCAGCTTGGGCTACGGCATCGATCCGGTAGTCGTTCAGTCGATCGCCCAGGAAGTGGCCAAAGTCGTGTCCCAAGGCATTCAAATCGCGATAGTTGTCGGTGGTGGCAACATTTTTCGCGGGGTGAAAGCTGCTTCGGCAGGGATGGATCGGGCAACGGCTGATTATGTGGGCATGATTGCTACGGTGATGAATGCTATCACTTTGCAGGATGCCCTTGAACAAGCAGGAGTGCCAACGAGGGTGCAATCGGCGATCGCTATGCAAGAAGTAGCTGAACCCTACATCCGGCGGCGGGCGATTCGCCACCTAGAAAAAAAACGAGTAGTGATTTTTGGTGCCGGTTCTGGCAACCCTTTTTTTACTACTGATACTACAGCCGCTTTGCGGGCGGCTGAAATTGATGCAGAGGTGATTTTTAAAGCTACTAAGGTAGATGGGGTGTACGATTCCGACCCCCACCTCAACCCCAACGCGCGCAGGTATCAAACCCTCACCTATGCCCACGTCTTGAATCAAGATTTGCGGGTGATGGACAGTACCGCGATCGCCCTTTGCAAAGAAAATAATATTCCTATTATGGTATTTGACCTCTCGGTGTCGGGCAACATCTACCGAGCTGTAATGGGAGAATCTATTGGAACTCTTGTCGGAGGTTTGTGTGAAGTTAGCTGAAGCAGAAGATCATATGCAAAAGGCAGTTGAGGCTACTCAACGGTCTTTTAATACTATTAGGACGGGACGCGCCAACGCCTCCCTCCTCGATCGAGTCATGGTAGATTATTACGGAGCTCCAACTCCGATCAAATCCCTTGCCAACATCGGCACGCCGGATGCGACTACGATCAACATTCAACCGTTCGATCGCACAGCACTCACCTCGATCGAAAAAGCGATTTCCCTGTCGGATGTAGGACTCGTTCCCAACAACGACGGTTCAGTTATTCGCTTGAACATTCCGCCCCTGACGAGCGACAGACGCCAAGAATTTGTCAAAATGGCCGCGAAGTTTGCCGAAGAAGGTAAAGTTGCAATTCGCAATATCCGCCGCGATGCCGTTGACTCGATTCGCAAGCAGGAAAAAAGCAGCGATATCTCTAAAGATGAATCCCGCGACTTGCAAGATAAAATTCAAAAGCTGACGGACAAGTACGTTGCCAAAATAGAAGAAGTTCTGGCAGCGAAAGAGAAAGATATCACGACTGTTTAGGGAATGGGAAATTGGGCAGGGGGAATAGGAATAGTTTTGAAATTGCCGAGATCCGGCAGCGAACAACGAGCAGACACTTAATGATTTGTGAGTTGTGAGTTAAAAACTCAAGATTTAACACTCATTAACTTACCAATTCCTCCTGCCCCATGACCAATCACCCATTACCAGTTACCCATTACCCAAAATGTTTGATTGCATTATTGTCGGTGCGGGTCCGGCAGGCAGCACAGCAGCTTATCACCTGGCAAAGCAGGGACGTTCTGTTTTGGTAGTAGAAAAAGCATCTTTGCCCCGCAATAAACCTTGTGGCGGCGGCGTAACTCCTGCGATCGCCCAATGGCTCGATTTTGACCTGACGCCAGCTATTTCTCTGAAAGCTAACAAAATTAGCTACACCTGGAAAATGGGAGACCCGGTGGAAGTGGAGATACGTTCGCCAATGTGGATGGTACAGCGAGATGTATTTGACGATTTTTTAATTAAACAAGCTCAAAAAACTGGTGCGGAACTTAGACACTCTACACAAGTTAAAGGAATTGAGTTTAAAAATTCTGTTTGGGAAGTTAAAACAAACTCAGAACCTGTTTCTGGCCGCTATTTGATTGCTGCTGACGGTGCCGGCGGGCCGATGACTAAGTGGCTAGGATTGAAAGAACCAAAACTTTGTTTGAGCGCAAGTTTAGAAACTCGCTCAATCAAGGGTAACGCCATCAATTTCGATTTTGGTACTATAAAAAAAGGTTTTATCTGGAGCTTTCCTAAAGCTGACGGCTACTCTTTGAGTATTGCTGCGATGCGTGGTGACAAACCAAAAGATATCAAGAAAATTTTGGCCGACTACGCAACTAAGTGCGGTGCGGATGTTAGTGTCAGCAACGTGCGGGAACACGCCATGAGTCTGTGGAATGGCGATCGTAAATTGCACTCGCAAAATGCCCTACTCGCAGGAGACGCAGCCTGTCTCGCCGACCCCCTGTCCGGTGAGGGAATTCGACCTGCAATATTTAGCGGATTTAAGGCCGCTAAGGCGATCGATCGAGCTCTTGAAGGTGCCGACGACGCCCTAGAGCAGTACACTCAATCGATCGCCCAAGAATGGGGAACTGATATGGTTTGGGCCGAGCGCTTGGCTAGGGCATTCTATCAGTTTACAGGAGTTGCTTATAGAGCGGGCGTCAAATTGCCGATGACTACTCAGTTGATGAGCAAAATTTTGTGTGGCGAACTGCGTTATGCCGATATCGCTAACCGCGCTTTTAACAAGCTGATGCCGTTTTAGAAGGAAGTCCGAGGGAATAACGCATATTGTTAAATCCCCATTGCTTATTCTTCATTTCCAATTCTTAATCGTTAATTTAAAAATAGGAATTACCCATTATTCCTCATAAAGCCAGGTGATTCCTAGATTTTTCCTTGCCCAACCCCCTGTTTTCCAATAAACTAGGTTTAAAAGCGTAACTGCTATTTTAAATAAAGTCTATGCGAGGATTTTTTAATACAAGCCCCGCGCTGCTTATACGATAAATCTCAAATACTCCTGGAGGCAAAAAGTGGTTTGACACGTTACTAAGAGCGCGGTAAGGCGCTTCAGGGGCAGCTTAAATAATTACATTCTACCTAGATCCTGTAAAATATAAAATCTCAAATCTAATGATAATTTATTTTTATAAAGTAGAGGAGCCTTACGGCTGTTTTTCTAATTTTTCACTACACGACATTAGCCTGCACGGTCAAGATTGGTTGACGGTGGAACATTACTATCAAGCCCAGAAATTTGTCAGCGCTGATGAAAGATTAGTGGCGGCGATTCGATCTGTAGCAACTCCCCAGGAAGCCGCCAAATTAGGCCGCGATCCGAACCACCGGATTCGCGCTGATTGGGAAGCCGTGAAAATTCCCATTATGCGCGAAGCAGTTTTAACTAAGTTTCTCACTCATACAGACATTCAAGCGATTCTCCTCACCACAGGGGATCGAGTGATTGTCGAGGATTCGCCAACGGATTACTACTGGGGGTGTGGCTGCGATCGCACCGGTCAAAATCATTTGGGTAAAATTCTGATGAGCGTGCGCCAAGAAATTAGTCAACGCTTTGCGCGCTGATAGAAACTCAAATTCTTTCGTTAATTATCATTATATGAAGTTATACAACAAATGTCAAGTTATCCTAACAATAAATAATTTTCATAGTAAGAGTTTAATATTGCGAGAAATTTATAAGAGCATTAAAATAATAATTATTATTTGCTTAAGTCGCTCTGTCTGTTGAAGGCAAGGATTCAATCGGCGCGATCGCAGATTTTCCTGACCCCTGTGTCCCCGAGGCGATACACCGTCGTCTCTCAAGAGTGCGCCCCCGCTAAATTGTACAGATCGGTTGAGTCAAAAAGTCAGGCTGATACATTTGAGTTTGATTGCTCCAACAGCCAATCAAAACTTCTTATTATCATTATATAATTACCAAAGGAGATGTATGCAAGTTACTGAAAATACCCAAGCATTACATTATAAACTAGAGAGAGAAGTTTTGGTACGGCGGATAACTGAACGCATCCGTCAATCTCTAGAATTAGATGATATTTTAACCAGTACGGTAGGAGAAGTGCGGTCTTTTTTGAAAACAGATCGCATTATGATTTACAGGTTTAGTGCCGACGGAAGTGGAGAAGTTGTGGCTGAGTCAATTAATAACAACTGTCTCCCTTCCTTGAAAGGACTGCACTTTCCCGCAGACGACATTCCCGCGAGCGCCCGGGAGATGTATGTCACTTTGCGCCAGCGGACAATAATAGATGTTAACTCCGGCACGATCGTCCTAAGTCCCCTCGATGCGGCAGACACTGGTCAACCTTTAGTAAAGGAAGAGATGCACTACCGAGCGCTCGATCCTTGCCACACCGCTTACCTGATGGCAATGGGAGTGCAATCTTCCTTAGTCGTGCCGATTTTGCACCGCAGGATCGCGTCGGAAAACAGCAAAACAGATATCTGCGAGGCGGCAACGTGTCTGACTCGATACGAACCAGGAAATAATCAAAAAATTCACATCGAACTGTGGGGACTTTTAGTGTCTCACCACTGTACCCCCCTCAATATTTCACCAGCAGATTTAGAAGTAGTTCAGCTCGTATCAGATCAATTGTCTAGCGCCATAGCCCACGCACTCCTCCTGCAGCAAACCCGCTCTCAAGCCGCCCGGGAAGCCACCGTGAGTCGCATAGCAGCCCTGTTGTACGGTCACGTCAACATTCAACTGCAAGAGGGCTTAGAAGCCACCGTCACCGCTTTGGGTGGCAGCGGCGGCAGACTCTATCTCAACCCGCCGAAAATCAACGGTGAGAAGTTATCTGCTCCCAAGATTGAAGGAGGATTGTCAATCGCCCCGGCTCACAGTGATGCTACCTTTGAACTGTTCACCACAGGAGAACAACCGACACTTCCGAACTGGGAAAAAATTAAGGCGATCGAAGCTCATCCCCTCTGGCAGGAATGGCTAACCAAAGGATTCAAAAATACCAAAGAAATTCCCACATTACCAATTCTTAATAATTCTCAATTCCCAGTTTGGATAATTACAGACTTATACAAAGAACCTCTATTTAGAGTTTTAGTTCCTGGTTTCCAAGCTACTAAAATTAGGGGTTTGCTCGTAATTCCCCTCCACTACCAACACCAAGTAGTCGGCTGTTTGACCATTTTCCGCAATGAAATTGATACCGAAAAAATGTGGGCTGGGCGCTTTGACAGCAGCGCTGCACAAACCCTTCCCAGACAATCTTTTGAAATCTGGCGAGAAATAAAAAAAGGTCAGTCGCCAGAGTGGAAGTGGGAGGAGATCGAGCAAGCTTTAGCTATAGGCAGCCAATTTTGTTCGGCAATTGGGCAGTACGTTCTTCATAAAGAAGTGCAAACCCTGAATGCCAACTTGGAGCGCCAAGTTCAAGAACGCACGGCCCAGTTGCAACAATCCTTGGACTTTGCCAAAGTATTGACGCGAGTTAGAGACCAGATTTGCAGCACCTTAGATTTAAAAATCATACTGCAAACTATTGTGCGAGAAGTGAGAGTTTTGTTGGATACCGATCGCACGGTAATCTACCAATTTGCAGCCGACAAACAGGGCGAGGTAGTTGTCGAAGCTGTTTGCGGCCAGTGGCCGTCCATTTTAGGTATCACAGCTCCAGAAGGATGCTTTCCCGAAGGCTCAGACTGCTTTTATCGAGCCGGACGGGTGCGAGCAATTAATGATATTTATACTGAGGAATTAACACCCTGTCACCGCGATTTTTTGGAAGAGTTGCAGGTGAGAGGAAGTTTAATTGTGCCCATGAGAGGCAAAGATTCCCAATTGTGGGGGTTGCTGATTGCCCATGAGTGTTCGGGGCCAAGAGTTTGGCAAACAGCAGAACAGGAATTGGTGCAACATTTAGCGGCTCAAGCTGCGATCGCCATTCACCAAGCAGAACTTTATCAAGAAAGTCTCAATGCAGCAACTGCCGATCGATTAAAAGCCGAACAGCTAGCTAAAACCGTCACAGAACTGCACAATACCCAAGCCCAACTGATTCAAACCGAAAAAATGTCCAGTCTCGGACAACTGCTGGCCGGAGTCGCCCACGAAATCAATAACCCCGTTAACTTTATCTACGGCAATCTGTCCCACGCCAGCGAATACACCAAAGATTTGCTCTGCTTGGTGGAACTCTACCGCCAGCACTACCCCAATCCCAACCCACAAATTAACGAGTGTTCCGAAGCAATCGACATCGAATTTCTTGCCGAAGATTTGCCAAAAATTTTGGGTTCCATGACAGTCGGAGTTGAGCGCATCCGCCAGTTAGTTGTATCTTTGCGTAATTTTTCCAGAAGCGATCAAGCCGAGAAAAAAGCCGTTAACATTCACGAGGGCATCGACAGTACCCTGTTGATTTTGCAGCACCGGATCAAAGCCAATTCTGATCACAACACCGTAGAAATCATTAAAGAATATGGCAATTTGCCCTTAGTAGAATGCTATGCCAGCTCGCTCAATCAGGTATTTATGAATCTGATCGGTAATGCCCTTGACGCTCTAGAAATGGGAAAAAAAGACGGAGTTATGAATCTTCCCTTTAAGGCGGCAAGTGCAGAGGCGACACATTTAAGCTCCCAAAAACTGGCTATCGAGTCAGGAGATATAAATGCCACCACCGAGTGTTTGATTCCTGATTTCCCATCCCCTTGCATTCGGATTCGCACCCAATTAATCGATGAAAAAACGGTAGGAATTAGCATTGCAGACAATGGTCACGGCATCCCCAAAGAGTTAATTTCTCACATATTTAATCCGTTTTTTACTACTAAACCCGTCGGTCGGGGCACGGGTTTAGGACTGTCTATCAGTTACCAAATTGTAGTTGAGAAACACCAAGGCGTACTTAAGTGTGTTTCTGTACCCGGTCATGGTACAGAGTTCTGGATCGAGATTCCCCTGAATTAGGCAACCGTCAAGGCAAGATTAGCTTCACCAGCACAGAACCTATCGATCCCAGAAGACTCATAAAGTCGCCGCGGCTGGAAGTGCGGGGCTCCGTAGGCTTTTGACGTGCAACAATGGCTTCGGCTAACTGCTTTGACAACTCCTGACCTTGGGGGTTTCCTTGAGCGACAAATAGTTGGTTTGCTCTGGCCGCGTCTTGAGCCGCACCGCTGAAGTCTCCCAAGTCAGCGCGAGACATACTGCGGGCAAAATAAACGGCTGCTAAATCGGATTTCAGATTCAGGGCTTGATTGTAATAATCAATGGCGTTTCTGTAGTTTCCTGCTTGAGCTTCCAGCACTCCCAACCGGTAGAAGTCTTCAGCGGTGCCGATATTGGTTGGCATTCCTCTAACTCCGAGCAGTTGCGCGTTAGTTAAATTGGCGTTGAGCAAATTGGCGTCGCTGAGATAGGCACTTCTCAAGTCAGCACCGCTGAGGTTGGCACCCGTGAGGTTGGCCCCTGTCAGGTTGACGCCAAACAGGCTAGTGCCGCTGAGGTTGGCACCGCTGAGGTCAGCCCCGGTGAGGTTGGCTCGACTGAGGTTAGCCAACCTCAAGTCAGCACCTTTGAGATTGGCTCCGGTTAAGTTGGCTAAAACCAAGCCCGCACTGCTGAGGTCGCAGTTGGGACACTCTCGGGTGGCTAGTAATTGTTGCGTGTGTTGGATGTTCTCGGCGGGTGCAGGAGCGATCGGGGCGATCGCGCTCAGCAGCGTTACAGCAGCGAGGATTCTGAGTTTCATTTTAACCGTCCAAAATCCAAAATATTAAATCTAAAATAGCTTTTATCCAAGCAATTGAAAATCACCATAACACAAGTTCACCCAACAAATCTTTTGACTTGTCGTATGTAGGAGTTCTGCGCGCCATCAGCACCCTAAATTGAAGTTATCCGCCTTACCTGAGTGTCAAATAAACACTTAGCTGCCAATAAATTAGGGTAATGAAAACCTCATTACCCTTTAGCCGCTGTTCTCGGCAACCATAAAAATTAACAAATAAATTAGTCGTGAATCGTGCCGTCGGGCATCGTTGTACCCTTAAGATATACTCCGCTCAGGTTAACTTTTGTAAGGTTTGCTCCCAACAGGTTTGCTCCGCTTAAGTCTGACGCACTTAAAATCGCGTCAGTCAAGTCTGCCCTAATTAGACTCGCCCCCATTAAGTCTGCTCCGCTAAGGTCTACTTTGCTCAAGTTTGCGCCAATTAAATCGCATTCTGTGAGCACCGCCCTACGCAAGTTTACTCCGTAAAGATTTACTCCGTGCAAGTCTGCACGGCTGAGTGTTGCCCGAGATAAGTTGGCTCCAATTAAAGTTGCTTGGATCAGAGAAGCTCCGCTCAAGTCTGCTTTGCTGAGGTTCGCTCCCATCAACTCAGCTCGATGCAGGTTAGCTTCAACTAAAAGTGCTGCTGTAAGGTCGGCTCCACCTAAATCTGCTTTGCTCAAATTAATCTTGCACAAATTGGCTTTGCCAAAGTTGACTCTGTTGAGTTTCGCTTTGCTGAGATTGGCTCCAATCAGGTCGGCTTCATACAGATTGGCTCCAATCAATTCTGCTTCGTAGAGGTAGACCTCGTGCAGGTAGACCCCGCTAAAATTTCTTTCTCCTATTGCGTATAGCTTGAGCAGTTCGTCAACGTTCATTGTGGCTTCTCTACACCTTTTAAATGAAGAATACTGTCAGCACGCTGGTTGCACCGGATGTTCTGCAATTTTAGATTCTGAAATATTCACACCCAGCCTCAAACTTCCCTCAATCGGCAAGGTTTGAGTAGAAATTAGATGGTTTGGTGAGGGTGAAGGACAAAGCTGCATTCTATTTTCACTTTGGTGAAAAATTAATATTTTAAAATTTTAACAACAAGTTGGATCGCACTTCCTAACTAAATCCCAAAGATGCTACGTGGAAACTCCGATCAATCGAACCCATAACTTTTTGTGGCTAGTTGAGCTTACTGAGTACATATGTGATTTAGATCACTAAGAAGTGCTAGTATTATCACATAGAAACAACCTTTTCGATCACAGCAGGCGGGGCAAGATAGCCGATAGTGTTACTGTAATGCTGAGAAATTGACAATCCCACCCTCGCCGTGTTTTACTCAACTGGCGATCGAGTACGTAGTTTCACAGATACTTGCCCGCTTGCTGTGAAAGTCGGTTGCAACATCACTCGGCGCTACCCGCTCTGACCCATGAGAGTGCTGATATCTAAGGATTTCTCGCATAGCGAAAGCCAAAAATGCACTCGTGGGACTAGGGGAATGTCTGTATAAAAATGCGATCGCTGGTGTACAGACATTAGCCTGTTGGCTAGCTCCTAATGACTAAAAACCGCCTATAGGTTCGCCAAAAATACCAATAAATACCAGGAAAACCATGATAGATGTTTAACAATAAGAGAATAAATGGTATTCCTTAAGAGTAACCTATTGCCGCTAATGTTACAGTCGCTCGGTTAACGGCTATCAGTATTAGCAATGAGGCTTGTCTAGCAAATACAAAACAGGTCTAGAAGCCGGGTTTTTTACAAAAAAAAATCGTTGCAACCTTTGCTCCAGGTTAAAAGAATCCGGTTTCTAAGCATCAGAGTGCGTCCAGGCATGAAAAAGTTTAATGAGAGCCTTTTGGTATTGCTTCATGGCAAACAAAAGGCGAGTATTTAGGATACGAGCAGATTTTGCTCCCTTGTCAAACAAAGCTATTGTAGAACGTGAATCGTGAGGTAATTGATATGGCTGGAGTATGTAAACTTAGCATCACAGAGACAATTGAAGAACTAAAAAACCTGTTAACTGAACAAAAAACAGCAAGCGGCTTTCAAAAAATTCAAGCACTTTACCTGTTCAAAATTTGTCACGTTAAGACAGTTAAAGAATTGGCAATGACGATCGGGGTAAATCGAATTACAGTGCAGCGGTGGCTCAGAAAGTACCGCTCTGACGGACTCGAAGGACTCCTCGAAACAAAGCACAGCGGCGGCCGTAAGCCGGCCATTCCTCCTCTGGCCCGCGCTAGTTTGGCAATGCGCCTCAGTGACCCCCAGGAAGGCTTTAAAAGCTATGGAGAAATTCAAGAGTGGTTGCAGCAGGAATACAGCATTGAAGCTTCCTATAAAGCGGTTTACGCCACAGTCAGATACCACCTAAAAGCCAAGTTGACGAAAGTCTAGACAGTTCATACTACGTCGGATTAATCACTTGTCATCTAATTGTTTGCAGTCAGCCTTTGAAGATTTTTAGGACTTGCGTCGTCACGACAAACCTAACGAATTCTTTTTCAACAAAACTCGCTATTATAAACTGCGAAGCATATAAATTATGTGTTGTAACGATTGGGGTGAGGGGGAGAAGATTTGATGCTTTTCCGGCGTTTTTGAAAGCTGCTTAAAAAATTGGTCATAAATCATAGCTTGCAAGTTTTGTCTAATTTGCAGGTTTTGTTATATGGAGGTAAAAATTGGCAGGGGCTAAGGCAAAAACCGATCCAAAGCCGCTTTCAACTCTTCTATTTCCGTATCGATATTACCTTCTTTAGCGGCTCGGGCAATGCACTCCGTTAAGTGTTCGTCAAGAATGATTCTCGCTACGCGATCGAGCGCGCCTCGAACCGCCGCAACTTGCACCAGAACTTCGGGACAGGGACGATTTTCTTGGACCATTGTTTTAATGCCGCGGACGTGTCCCTCAATCCGAGACAAGCGATTGACCAGCCGCCGCATCGATTCTTCATCGTGATGGTGAGGGTGGGCTGATTTATCGTCGTGATGGTGGTGGGAATTTGAGGGCAAGGATTTGTCAGTAGAAGTATCAGATAGAATCATTGGGGTTACGAGAGAAAATTTAAAAGTTAGAATTCAGAATATGTTGAGTTTGTGCGGGCTCGTGACTCATGTATTGTAACTGTCAAAATATATTTAGGATCTTCATAGTGCCAGATTATTGAGTCCGCACGATCGCACACGTTTACCAGACTAACCCAGACTAACAAAGATTGACGCTATGCGACTATTTAAGTTTTTTCGCCCCGCACCTCGAACGGGTGCTCGTTGGTTCGCCCTAATTTTAGGAATGACGATCGCCCTGAGTGCTTTAGCAATCAATCCTGCACCCGCTGCTGCAGCTGATGGCACCAATCCGCCCAACTTACAGTTCCAGAGTTTCCCAGCCACCGCCGCGAATCCGCAACAGTTAGCGCTGCGGAGTCCGGAACTCCCGGGGGATACTGGCAGTTTTGTGACGGCGGCAGTCGATCGAGTCGGGCCAGCAGTTGTCCGTATTGATACTGAGCGCACTGTCAGCCGCAACATCGATCCGTTAATGGAAGACCCCTTCTTCCGCAGATTTTTGGGAGAAGATTTGCGTAGCATGACCCCCAGACAAGAACGGTTGCGCGGTCAAGGTTCCGGCTTCATTATTGACAAAAGCGGGATTGTTTTAACCAATGCTCACGTAGTTGACAAAGCCGATCGAGTGACTGTCACCTTAAACGACGGCAGGACATTTCCAGGAGAAGTCCAAGGTACTGACGAAGTAACAGATTTGGCTGTTGTCAAAATTAATACCAAGCAATTAAACCTGCCGACGGCAACCTTGGGAGATTCCGACGCGGTGAAAGTGGGAGATTGGGCGATCGCCGTGGGCAACCCCCTGGGATTTGACAACACCGTCACCTTGGGCATTATCAGCACCCTCAAACGCTCCAGTGCAGCCGTCGGCATTCCCGACAAGCGGCTCGATTTCATTCAAACCGACGCCGCCATCAATCCCGGCAATTCCGGCGGCCCGCTGTTAAACAGCAGAGGAGAAGTGATTGGCATCAACACGGCGATTCGAGCGGATGCAATGGGTATTGGCTTTGCGATTCCGATCGACAAAGCCAAGGCAATCTACGCGCAGTTAGCCAAGGGAGAACAAGTCAGCCATCCGTTTTTGGGGATTCAGATGATTGCTTTGACTCCTGAAATGGCCAGAGAGAATAATTCTGACCCCAATGCTCCTTTAATTGTGCCGGAAGTGAAAGGGGTGTTAGTGATGCGAGTTGTGCCAAATACGCCTGCTGAGACAGCAGGCGTTCGCAAGGGGGATGTGATCGTTCAAATTGACGGTGAGGCAGTGACTGAACCCGAACAGTTGCAAAATTTGGTGGAAAACAGCAAAATCGGTCAAACTCTGCAACTGAAGGTGCGCCGCGGTGCCCAGATTAAAGAACTTGCGGTTCAAACTGCTCAACTGAGGGATTTTTAACTAGAAAAGGAAGGGGGGAAATTTGTTAAAAACCCCTCTTCAACTCGATCGCGTGCTGGGCAGAAAAATTGTTCACAAATGAAATAGGATTGCTATCATAGATGATTTAAATTCACTCAACTATGACCGAGTATTGCGTCTACTTTTAACTTCAATCCTGATGCAAAAGGCTCTCGCCCTTGAGTCTATGCGATCGTACTATAACCGCTTCAGCTCAAATCCGCGCTTCATCGGAATTACAAAGTTGAGTCAAGTGGCGACCCTATCTCTCTTCGAGATATTAGGGCAATTTTCTGTTTATCAACTCACTTTAAGCTGTCAAATGTCAAGAGTCACAACTCTTGCTCCACTTAAATCCTGATGGCTTTCTAACTATTTAGTTTACCAACAAAAACGCCCAATCATTGCGATAACCCTGGCAACTATGCTGAGTTATAGTATCATTTGTAACCGTTTCGTAATTCATCATGAATTAAAGTAAGTCGGTTCAAATAAACATTACATGATATGCAGAATTTTGCACTCATCACATCTCTCTTAGTATATATTCTAGGCTAAACCAGCCCCCTACAAAAGCTTACAAAATATTATTGTTTTTTTGTGATTACCTACTTATATTAGCCATAATTAATAGACATAAAATAAAAATATCTGGGAGAATTTAGTATGACCTCTGTGGAATTTGAAAAAACAGGCATGACTGAAGAAGAGGAGGCAAAGTTATGGGAAGTGTTCAAAGTATTGGACGCGGACGGGAGCGGTGCTATTTCATCAGAAGAACTCGGTCAAGTGATGCGATCGCTAGGCCAGAGTCCTAATGAAACCGAGCTGCGCGACATGATCGAAGAAGTGGACGTAGACTTGTCGGGCAGTATCGATTTTGAGGAATTCAAAATCCTGATGGTGTCCCAGCAAGGCGATCGCCAGAGTCGTCTCAAAATGTCATTTAGTGTATTTGATGAAAACGGTAGCGGTCAAATCACTAAAAACGAGATGCAGGATGTGATGAGCCCGTTTGGGCTGACAGAACCAGAGCTCGATGAGATCATCGAAGAGGCAGACCATGACGGCAATGCCTTAATTGACTTTGAGGAATTCTGCACACTAATACCCGATGAGCCAGAGATCGCAAGAGGAGATCAAGACTTGCCGGTTCCGGTTGTCAGTGCACAGACAACCGAGATTTCAGATAGTACAGTGGCTGCGCTCGAAAGTATAGCCACTGCTGTCAACGAGGCAGCTTCTGCCACTATTGAACCTAATCTACAAGATCTACAAGAACCACCCACCGATTGCAATCGAGAAATAGCGCGGCTAAAAGAACTACTCGCCCAACACCCACAAGCCCAGAAGAAGCGCGGTACGTCCCGCTTGGAGATGCAGATTGGTTTGTTTCGTCTGATCCAGGGAGCAGCCTACCGCAGCTTCCGCGAGAGTTTCTGCGCCAACCACGAGACTCACCTGTGCGTGAGAGACTTGCCATACAGAATTGCTGATTTTGTGCGATTTGTCAGGAGTACGATCGCCCTTTATAAAGGATTGGGTGTAGTAGAGTCGGCGTGCAACCCTCTACTGGATGCTGTAGTTAAATCGCTCGAAGATGAATATGCCCGACTAGAGCATCGCATCAAGAACTGGAAAACCATAGAAAAAACTCCAGAAATGTTGGCCCAAGAACAAGCGATGTTGCAGGCGCGGGATAAGTCTGCCACCGCCAAGGAGAAGTTTGGCGCGGCAGTCGAGTTGGCAATGACCATCAAAAAGGATAGTCTCAACTTGCGTGACATTGCCGAGGGTGTGCTTGCCATCAACGAACTCAACCGACTGCGAAACCTGGAGCTGAGTGAGAGCATGGCAGCGCCACCAGCCAAATCCGAGGGAGATCCCAAGGAGTACCTGAAGAAGTGGAACCGCGTCATCCTCTCGGAGGCATTAGAGGAAATAGATGGTGCGATGATGCCAGTAGCATATTGGTATGAAGACTTTATGCCGAAGTTGCTGGCTGCCTTCAGCGTCATTACCGCAGCAGACATTCCCTTCAACACGGTACCTGACGAAGCAGCTTTAAACGAGTGGTACGAAGCGACTAAAACGTCAGGGGAATTTGGGCGCTATGGGGCGGATGTTGCAGAAAACTTTCCCCAATGCGCTCCAAAACAGAAGCTGATGCTTCAACAGGCATGGCGCTTGACGCACCACTACCTCAATGGGATACAGAAACGGCGCGAACGCTTAGAGTCTGGGCGCGAGTCTGGCGAACTCTCGCAATATGTGGCGTTTATCGATGTTTATATCGATCGCACTGAAGTAAAGAATTCACAAATGCGGGTCAGCTTCCCTTACTATATTGGCCCTGCGGTGTGGCGTTTCTTGCACACTACGGCTGAGATAGTCTCTACCAAGACCCCAGAACAGCAAAAAACTCTGGTGGCTATCTTCAAGCACTTCTTCAACCTGTTTGCCAGTATGTATCCCTGCCCCTACTGCCGCCACCACCTCAACGCCTACGTCGTGCAGAATAAGGAGGTGGAAATTTACCCTGTGGAGTACCTCGTGCTGGGGCGCGACCCGCGTCTGAATAGCTTTGAGGTATCAATGGAGGCAAAGCTGTCCACTGTAGTAGATGGCCCGTCCCTGCGCTTATTCTTCTGGAAGTTGCACAACACTGTCTCCTCATCAATTGCGCGATCCGAGGAGTGGTATCAAAAGGATGAGGAAGCATTCTACACCACCCGTTATTGGCCCAGCATGGAGTCTGAGCTAGCACAAGCCAAAGCCCTCAAACAAATCAGCATTGCCACCGATCGGATGTACCGCCTCTACGGTATCCTCAAGCCCGCAGCACGACTGACTGGGGTGAGAGCAATATTGCATAAGTTGTTGGATAAGAGGGATGAGGAAGGCATCAAGGAGGTATGCTTAGTTGCTCAAGATTACATCCAGGAGTTGGACGAGGCGATCGTCACGGGGCAATTCCTACAAGAGATATACTACTTTGATCCTGACCTTGTGGATGAAGCTCCAGTCTTTACTCCTGAAGAAGAGGAGTTTGCTCGAAGCGGTTTGTTCGTTGAGGCTACTTGAATATCAGCCAGTAAAAAGTTAAGCTTTTAAAGCTTAACTTTTTAGCGATTATAAAAAACTAGACAAATTAGCGTGATTAACATTCTGAGTGGATTTATACCAGAAGGAAGCAGGAAAAAGTCGATGTAAAAATGCAATTCCAGGCAATTGTTTGAGCGATCTAGAACGTCCTTACTGTCTTGGTGGCGGTTGCTAGGGAGGTGACAATGCTAATAAGTTTTTAGAGTTGGCTGTTAGTGGTAATGCCAATGTAATTGTTACGGGTGATTTGGATTTATGGGTATTAAATCCTTTTCAAGCAGTAGAAATTCTTCCTCCTATAGTTAAGATCGGTGACATAAAAGATGACTAATAAACGAGAGCTTTCAGAACAGGATATTTGTACACAGTATATTTTACCGGCTTTAGTTCTAGCGGGGTGGGATATTAGCAAGCAAGTCCGAGAACAGGTTTATTTTACTGATGGTCGAATTTATGTTAAAGGGAATCTAACCCAAAGAGGTAAGGCTAAAAAGGCTGATTACATTCTTTATTATAAACCGAATATACCGATTGCTGTTATTGAAGCCAAAAAAAATATTTATCCTCTTGGTGCTGGTATGCAGCAGGCTTTAAACTATGCAGATATTTTAGATTTACCTGTCGCTTTCAGTTCTAATGGGGATGGTTTTTTAGAGCATGATAAATCGGGCTTTTCTAGTTTAATTGAGCGAGAATTAAGCCTTGATAATTTTCCGAGTCCTGATGAGATTTGGCAAAAATACAAGAAATTTAAGCAGATTGAAACGTCTGAAGCGGAAGAAATAGCCAGCTTTGATTACTTTTTTGATTCTCAAGGTCGCCAGCCGCGCTATTATCAGCAGATCGCGATTAATCGGACTGTAGAAGCGATCGCCAAAGGTCAGAATCGTTTACTATTGGTGATGGCAACGGGTTCGGGTAAGACTTACACCGCTTTCCAGATTATTTATCGGCTCTGGAAAAATGGCATCAAAAAACGAATTTTATTTTTAGCTGATCGCACCTCTTTAATTAGTCAAACCAAACGCGGTGATTTTAAGCATTTTAAAAATAAAATGACAGTGATTAAAAAGAAAGTAATTGACACCGCGTTTGAAATCTATTTATCCTTGTATCAGGGTTTGGTTAATTATGATGATGAAGATGCTGATGCTTATCGAGAATTTAGCCGAGATTTTTTTGATTTAGTCATCGTTGATGAATGTCATCGAGGGAGCGCAGCCGAGGATAGTAAATGGCGAGAGATTTTAGAGTATTTTAGTTCGGCAACTCAAATCGGATTAACGGCAACTCCAAAGGAAACTAAGGAAGTTTCTAATATTGAATATTTTGCAGATCCGATTTATACTTATTCTCTCAAACAAGGAATTGATGATGGTTTTCTCGCACCCTATAAGGTGATTAGAGTTGGTTTAAATGTCGATTTAGAAGGATATCGCCCCGAAGCGGGTCAGCTAGATAAATCAGGGGATTTAGTCGAGGATCGAATTTATAATCTCAAGGATTTTGACCGGAATTTAGTTATTGATGAACGGACACAAGCTGTGGCAAAAAGAGTGATGGATTTTTTGCGACAAACAGATGTTTACTCAAAGACAATTATTTTTTGTGTTGATGTAGAACACGCGGAGAGAATGCGACAAGCGATCACCAATGAAGCAGGAGATTTGGTCAGGGAAAATTATAAATATGTGATGCGAATTACTGGAGAAGATAAGGAGGGTAAACTGGAATTAGATAACTTTATTAATCCAGAAGAACGTTATCCGGTGATTGCGACAACTTCTAAGTTAATGACGACGGGGGTTGATGCTCAAACCTGTAAATTGATTGTACTGGATTCTAATATTCGTTCTATGACTGAATTTAAACAAATTATTGGACGTGGAACAAGAATTAATGAACAATTTGATAAACGATTTTTCACGATTATGGATTTTAGAAATGTGACGGATCTGTTTTCGGATCGAGCATTTGATGGTGATCCGGTGATGATTAAGGAAATACGGGATGATGAGGAATTTACACCAGAGAATATTATCGGTGATCTGAAAGGTGAAATTATTGATCAGGAGACGGGCGAAATAGTTAGTTTTGATCAAAATAATGATCTTCCTGAAAATCTAAAACCAATAATTATTTCTGGTGGTGAAATTACTACAGAAAAACAGGGAAAAGTTTATATTGCTGGCGTAGATGTAACAATCTTAAATGAGCGGATTCAATATCTCAATGATAATGGGGATTTGGTGACAACGAGTTTAAAAGATTATACTAAACAGAACTTGCTGCGAGAATTTAGCAGTTTAGATGAATTTTTAGCTTGTTGGAATGAGGCGGATAAAAAAAGTGCTTTGATTGCAGAACTGCGAGAACATGATATTATTGTTGAGGATTTACAGAGGGATCTTAAAAAAGATTTGGATTTATTCGATTTGATTTGTCATATTGCTTGGGATCGTCCCCCTTTAACTCGCAGGGAACGGGCAGAAAATGTCAGAAAACGAGATTATTTTACTCAGTATGGCCCACAGGCGCAGGCCGTGTTAGATGCCCTTTTAGAAAAATATGCTACCGATGGGATCGAGAATATAGAGGAGCTTTCTGTGCTAAAATTAGAACCGCTTAAGCAATTTGGATCTCCAGGGGAGATCGTTAAACGATTTGGGGGTAAACCTCAATATGTTTCAGCTTTGCGGGAATTGATGTCTGAATTGTATCAAGTAGCAGCATGAAAAATCTGGGCGGTAATATTAAAAGTCTGCGTAATTTTATGCGGAGAGATCCGGGGGTGTCTGGCGATGGACAACGGATCGAACAGTTGGGCTGGTTACTATTTCTCAAAATTCTTGATGCTAGTGATTCAGAGTTAGAATTGCTTAGGGATGATTTTGTTTCCCCGATTCCTGAAAGGTTGCGCTGGTGTAATTGGGCGGCGGATAAGGAAGGAATGACGGGGGATGAATTACGGAATTTTATCGATCAAAAATTGTTTCCGACTTTGAGATCCCTTGATATTAGCACCGGGAATAAACGGGCGATGATTGTCCGAGAGATTTTTGAAGGTACGAATAATTACATGAAAAATGGGACTATTATTCGTCAGGTGTTGAATAGTCTCAATGAAATTGATTTTGAAAGTTCGGAAGATCGGCATTTATTCGGTGATATTTACGAAACTATTTTACGTGAACTTCAGACTGCGGGGGCTTATGGAGAGTTTTACACGCCTCGCGCTTTAACTGAATTTATGACAGAAATGGTTAATCCCCAGTTAGGAGAATTTGTACTCGATCCTGCTTGTGGTACGGGTGGTTTTTTGACCTGTGCGATTAATCATTTACGTCAGCAAGGTTTGGATGATGTACGGGATTTAGTAACCTTAGAAAAAACGATTAAGGGGATGGAATTTAAGCCTTTACCCTTTATGTTAGCGGTGACAAATTTATTCCTGCATGATATTGAAATTCCAAATCTTGAATATACTGATAGTTTAAATCGCGAATATACTTCTATTGGTGATAAAGATCGGGTTGATGTCATATTAGCAAATCCACCTTTTGGGGCTTCGGTGACTGATGGGGTACAGGATAATTTTCCCATGAGTTATCGTACTACAGAAAGCGCAGATTTATTTTTATTGTTGATGGTGCGGTATTTACATAATGGCGGACGGGCTGCTATTGTTTTACCCGATGGAGCGTTAACGGGGGATGGGGTAAAGGCGCGGATTCGTCAGCATTTATTAGAGTCTTGTAATATCCATACTATTGTCCGTTTACCTAATTCGGTGTTTCAACCTTATGCGTCTGTGGCGACCAATTTGTTATTTTTTACCAAGGGTAAACCTACTCAGGAAATCTGGTATTGGGAACATCGATTACCCGAAGGTGTGAAGGCGTATTCTAAGACGAAACCGATTAATAAAAATGAGTTTCAGTCTTTAAAACAATGGTGGAATAAACGGGAGGAAAATGAGCAAGCATGGCGGGTAAGTTTTGATAATTTAGAGAAAAATGGTTTTAATATAGATGTAAAAAATCCCCATGTTTTGGAAGTTGAAAGGGGTTATAGTTCGGTTGAGTTGTTGGCGATGTTGCATGATTCTTTTAAAGAAAGCGAGCAACTGTTGGAAGTATTAAAACAAGGTTTAAAAAATGGGTAAAATTTCTTATAGTGACCATGTAAAAAAGAGTGATATTTCTGTTATTATAGCTGAGATAATTTTTCAGAGTCTCAAGAAAACACATAATTTTTTACCATTATCTGAAGTTGTGAATACTTCAAGCGGTGGAACCCCTAGCAGAACTAATCAAAGTTATTATAATGGTGAAATTCCCTGGCTAAAGTCTGGAGAAATGAATGATGATATTATTACAAAATCAGAGGAATTTATCACAGAATCAGGATTAAAAAATTCTTCTGCCAAAATGTTCCCAAAAGGTACTTTATTAGTTGCAATGTATGGAGCAACTGCTGGTAAAACAGGAATTTTAGATATTGATGCTTCTACAAATCAAGCTGTATGTGCAGTTATACCAAAAGATAAAAATATAAATAGAGATTTTTTATTTTGGTTTTTTAGAGCAAATCGTTTTTATTATATTGATATTAGTCGTGGTGGCGCACAACCAAATATAAGTCAATCAGTTATTGGAAATACTGAATTTCCGATTGTGGAAGAAGAATTACAAAAAAATATTGCTCTTTTTTTATCGAATCTTGAGCAAACAAAAGAAGCTAATTATTCTTTAATTCCTTCATATTTATGTAAACCAGTAAAATTAACTTTTGATTATTTATCTTGTTTGCAAAAATTAAAAAATGAAAATGAAAAGCAATCAGATATAATTTCTCAACTAAAACAGGCGATTTTACAAGAGGCTATTTCTGGTCAACTAACAGCAGAATGGCGTAAACAAAACCCAATTAAAAAAGGTAATCCAGACACCGAGGCAGCCGCACTCCTCACCCAAATAAAAGCGGAAAAACAACAATTAATAGCTGATGGAAAACTCAAAAAAGAAAAACCTCTCCCCCCAATTTCACCCGATGAAATTCCGTTTTCTTTACCTGATGGTTGGGTGTGGTGTCGTTTGGGAGATATTTGTGATGCACAAGATCCTAACCCTTCTCATAGAATGCCAAAATATTCACAAGAAGGTGTCCCTTTCATTTCTCCTATGAATGTTAGCAAAGATGGAAATATTGATTTTTTGAAAGGAAAGTACGTATTAGAAGAAACCTTAATTATTCAAAAAAATATATTTTCAATACAGGAACATTCTTTTGCATTTTCTAGGATTGGAACGATTGGAAAAACATTCAAGTTACCTCTGCCTCAAAACTATTGTTTATCACATTCTCTTTCTGTTATAACGCCTGTCTTAAAAGAGGAGAATGAGTTTTTTATGAAACTACTTTCTTCTAATACCATTCTGAGTCAAGCAAGCAAAGGTGTTACTCATAATACAGTACCAGATTTAGGTATGAAAACTATTCGAGCATTTCTTTGTCCCCTTCCTCCCCTTGCAGAACAAAAAGCAATAGTAGAAAAAGTTGATTATTTAATGAAAATAATAGACCAACTAGAAGCACAAATCCAACACCGAAAACAACTAGCGGAAGACCTAATGCAAACAGTGTTAAGAGAAGCATTTGAATAGCCTCCCAACTGTTACCGCAAAAATACATCTTCAATCATCGTATTCTCAAACAAAATTGACGCTATGATCTTGTGCTTGGATGCGATCGCGCTGGCAAAAGTAATCACTAACCATGCTACCAAAAGTTAATTTAACACGCGATCGCCCTAGAATCCTACACAAAATTAGCCGGATCTTGATCTCGCCGATGCTTCAGCAGAATCGGAGAACCTTGGCCATCACCCACCAAAGCCGCCGTTTCCTCCAACGCTTCCCTCAATCGCTTGGCCGCGTAGATGGACATATCGCGGGGCACATTCACCCGATCGCGCAAATACCGCAAAGCCGCATCAGAACCACTCGGCGGCGTACAAACTTCGCCAGTCATCATCAAAGTTAAAGCACAACGCAAAGCCTCATCGAATAAATTGTCATCAGCAGGATTGACTCGAACGATGTTGCGCTGGTGCTTAATGACGCGATGAAGGGCTTCAGCGCGGGAGGTTTCCGGTTCTGGATACATCACATCCGGGAGTCCAGCCCAAGGCCCATTATCCACGCGGGCTTTATTGAGTAGCATCTGAGGTTCGCCGTTTTCATAACACCCGCCCATCTGAGGCGGTAAATCGTGGACGTGGGTGTGAAAATCGCTTTGAGTGCCGCGATAGGTGGGGCGGCTTTCCATCGCCGCAAACCAGTCAGCAAAGCGCGGGTTTTCTTCCCGCATCGAGTAGCCTTTGTAGTAGTAAAGACTGGCATTCATGCGTTCGACGTAGGGCGTAAAGATCACATCCGCAGTGCCAAATTCATCGAGGAAATAAGGCCCCGGAGTGCTAGCCAGGGCTGCTTCTACTTGGGTGACGACGCTGATAAATTGGTTGCGGTTGTGTTGTTCTACTTTGGCTGAACTTGCTGGGTAGCACAGCCAAGAGCACCAGGCCCTAAACAGCAGTCGCTCTAGCCGCCGCAGGGGAAGCACAGCAGGGTTTTCCATGCCCAAACCCAAGGGGCCATAGACTCGTTCGAGGGCGATTAAGATGTCATCGCTTTCGGTGATGATGCGGCCGTCTAGTTCGATCGCCGGTAGCATTCCCGATGGCACTTTGCGCTTGTACCAGCTTTCTTTTTCCCCATAGCAGAACATTGTAACTTTGTCAATACGGTAGGGGATTTGTTTTTCTTCTAGCCACAGCCAGATTTTTTGACAGTAGGGACACCAAGCATGGTTGTCACGGTACAGGGTGACTCGCACATCGGATTCGGTTTGTCCGAACAGTCGCAACCGGGATTGAGCGTTCGTTGGCCCGTTGACGCGATCAACTTCAAAGTCTGTGAGGGCTTCTAATTCTGTCCAGCTTAGGGGGGTCATGCGATTTTAGATTTTAGATTTTAGATTGGAGAATTGAAGACAGCAACTGCTTTCTGGCAATAATAGAACTTACGCACCAACTCTATCTGTAGGGTGCGCTGTGCGCGCACCTTACCCCTACCCATAACGTATTCAACTATTTTTTGGTCTTAAGCTGTTGCGGCATTTAAATTGTATGTCAAAAAACAATCAAAGTCTTGTGGGGAGTAGGGTTGGGCGTCCCGCCCGCCTCGAATATGCAATTTAAATGCGCGACAGCTTAGTCCTGAATAAGATAGTTGGTTATCAGTTAAAAAAGGCTTTGAGGACTGAAGTCCTCACTACAAACTTAACTACAATTAAGGCGACATTTGGGGAGGGGATGGCGCGTCTTGAATTTTAGCCAGTGCTGCTTTCATTTCGGGAGTGGCTAGCAACTTTTGGGTATCTGCAATTAAACGATCGCCCCAGAGATTTTCTTTGAGATATTCTACGGTAGCATAGCGTTTGTCAAGTTTCAGAGCTGCTTCTCCCATCGCGAAGCCTTTTTGTTTGTCACCTTTGGTGTAAAATGCTACTGCTAGAGCTAGCATTGATTCTGCTGCTTTGTTGTCGATCACGATCGCTTCTTGCCAGCGTTTGATGGCGCTATCAACATCTCCCATTTCGTATTTGGCTAATCCGATATTGTTAATAGCCGGCCACAGGTTTTTTTCTAAAGCAAAGGCTTTTTCGTATTGGGCGATCGCCTGATCAAACCGCTTCAGCTTATAAAAAGCATTGCCTAAATCAAATAATGCACCTGGAGTGTCTGGTTTCAACTTTAACCCTGCTTGCAAATATTCGATTGCTTTCTCGTAGTTCGCTTTCCGGAAGTGAGCTTCTCCCAAGACAAATTTAATTGAGGGATTTTCTGGCGACAGAGATTGAGCTTGCCCCAAAGCTTCAATGCCTTTGTCAAACTGCTCGACTTGCAGGTACAAGCTACCTAACAAAGTCCAAGTTTGAGCATTCTTGGGGGCTAACTGTGTGGCGAGTTCTGCTCTAGGTACGGCGAGTTGGTACTGCTGCAGTCTGGCTAGCTGGACGGCTTCTTCTGCAAGGCTCAAGGCCGTTTGTTCGAGTTGGGCAGAGTTGATTTGCAGGGTGTAAGGCAGGAGTGCCTGACAGGCAGCAGGCTTGGGCATTGCCCCCAAACCGAGTGCGAGTAGCAGAGATATTAAAGGAATGCGATTAGGCACTGTACAGCCCCAGAAAAAAATATAAGGGTTTCTCGATCGCCTATAATAACTCATATTTTTGAGTTTTGATATTGCTTCTTGACTCAGCACACTTCGGGGTTTTCATTTAAATACTTCTCAAATTATGTTTACACTCAGGATAACCGTTTTTCTTCACTGTTTTATAGACGACTGATCACCTCATTACAAATAGGCAAAATTATGAGTTATTATACACTGGAATGAGTTAACAAATAACTCTTCGCGGTTGACAGTTAAAGAGTTGCCAAATTCTGTTTTACCTCATAAACAATAGTTTTTTTACGGCTTGAAAAACGAGTTAATTCCTCAATAAAAACCGGGTAAATTATTTATTTCAGGAACTTGAGTGAGTTAATAAAGTCTGTTGAATTTTGTCTAATAATTGTGCTGCCGATAAGGAAGAAGGCAAAATTTTGGCAGATACTTCGTGCAGTAGAAAGTCGATCGCCTCGGATTCCGAATTTACAGCCGACCGATAATCCCAGACTAAAATTGGCAGTTTTACTGCCATTTGCCGCAAGTTCGACAGCGCCTGTAGCATCGCAGTAGATTCTGAGGGGGCATCTCGCAAGCACAGCAAAACTAAGTCAACGCTTTGATATTGCAACTGCTGCAAAACTTCTGTCCAGGAAGGAGCGATCGACCCTCGAAATCCTGCGGTGTGGATGTACTGAATCAAAGCTTGAAAGTTGGGAGTAGAAAACTTGGAATTGGGAATCTCGGCATTTGTCGATCGATCGCGATTTTCCAATTCTCCCGTCGGGTTCCCCCCAGCAGTGCGGTGTAAATCGGGTAAAGTCGAAATGTCGGCAAATAAAATGCTGGGCTTCCAACTCATGCCAGCAGCGACTTGAATCACTTGCCACAACGCACTGCCCACCAACCCGGTACCTGAAGTTTCACTGTCGTCGGGACTGCGAGTAGCCAAACAGGGAAATACCGACAATCCTTTGACTTGATTTGCCAGTTGGGTAGTTGCGGGGTCTAAAGTCACCAAGGGGAGAGAACCCAAATTTCGAGATCGACTTAACTGTTCGATAAAAGCTAATGGGTTTTGCAGTTGACTTGTACCGTCCAAGACGATCGCGTCGGGCCGCCAAATTCGTGCCACAAGTTCTGCTTGGCCGAGGTCGTCTGCTTCTAAAACGCGGCAGTAGTTGGGGTTGAGCAGTAAAGCGGAACCTTGAGAGGAACTGTTTTGCGGGCTGAGCCACAACACGGTTAAAGAACTCCTCACTTTGGCGCTACTAGCATTACTTTTGCCGATCAAGTCGGTCAGCAGCCGCCGCAAAGCGGGTTCTTCCACAGGCAAGCTCAAAAAGCCTTCGGCTCGGTTGACACTGGCCCGTTCTTTTTCGCCTCTGGTTGCTGTGACAATCGCCGGAATCGATCGGGTATCCGGGTCACTCTTGAGCAGCGTCAGCACGTCCCAACCGGACAGCAGCGGCAGCAGCGGGTTGAGGAAAATCGCTTCGGGACTGAACCTGCGAGCTTTTTCCAGCGCTTCAGTGCCGGAACGGGCGACTATTACTTGGTAGCCCAAACCTGAGATGACGTTGGTTAAATCTTCGATATATTTGGGAACTGCTTCGACTATTAATACTAAACGAGAGCGAGAATTGGCGGTCAGAGTCGGATATTGAGGTTTTAATAATTCTTCCTCAGTCACTCCCGGTGCCGGGACTTCTTCACTGTTGTTTCCCGGAGGAGTTGGTGGCAGCAGCAGGGTGAATTGAGAGCCTTGGTTTTCTGAGGAAATAAACGAAACGTCCCCGCCGTGGAGCCGAGCTAGGCGTTGAGTCAGTACCAGTCCCAGTCCGGTTCCTTGAAAACGCCTGGTGAGAGGACTTTCTAGCTGTTGGAATTTCTGAAAGATTAGGTGCTGTTTGTCGGCGGGGATGCCGATGCCAGTGTCCCACACTGTGAATGCGATCCAGCCTTCCCAAACATTTACTTTCAATCCGATTTTGCCGCCAATTTCGGTGAATTTTAGGGCGTTGGAAAGCAGGTTGACGAGCATTTGCCGCAGCCGCAGTTCGTCGGCAATTAAGTGGCTCAGTCCCGGTTCTATTTCGAGTGTAAATTCTATTTGGGCGGAGGGTTCAGCGCTTGCTGTGCCATCAGTTGGGCTCGGGGCGGGAGGGTTTTTTTCTTCTTGCTGTTGCAGTTGTTTTGCTTGTTCAAAGGCTCTTTGGCAGGTTGATACTATTTCGACTGCTTCGGGAATTAGTTCTAGCTGCCCGGTTTCCATCCGGGTCAAGTCTAATATATCGTTAACTATTGTCATCAAATGCCGCCCGCTTTTATGGATTAGTTTGGCGTAGCGTGTTTGGCGGTCGTTGAGTTCTCCGATCAATTTATCTTTGAGGAGGCTGGACAAACCGAGCACGGCGGTGAGCGGGGTTTTTAGTTCGTGGCTGATGCAGGATAAAAATTCGTCTTTTAGTCGGTTGAGGTGGATTAAATCTGCGTTTTTCGCTGCTAGTTCTTTGGCGACTAAATGTTCTTCGGTGACATCTTGTCCCATTACTAAAATTAGCTGGTCTGAGAGCGGTTGTTTGACAAATTGCCAGATCCGTTCTTGGCCTTTTTGTACGGGGCAGTCGCAAATATAGGTATCTGGTTTGCCGGCGGTGGGGCACCAAGCTGGAGCGGTTAAGGTTGAGGGGGACGCGGCAGCGTACAAGGGCAGCGGGCAACTGGTGGCTGCTGTTGAATCACGCGCGGCGAAGCTATCCCGCAGGGAATCGCCCGATCTACTTGCTCCTACTAAGCTCCTGCATTCTTTGGTGATGGCCTCTAACTGCACGCTCTGGTATTCGCTGGTTAAATGGCTTGGTTTGCGGGGCGAGTGTTTACCCAAATTTGCTGCTGGTTCTGGAACTGGTTCTGGGCCTGCTCCCAGCAAAATCCGCCACGCTGCGTTTTGGCTGACTATTTGTGCGGTAGGGGTTTGCAATCTCAGGGGCAGGGGCAGTTTTTCCAGTAGTTGGACTAGGGAGTTCAGGTTTTCTGAGGGTTTCAATCCTGCTTCTAGAAAGCGTAGTTGAGCGTCTAGGGCCGTAGCGATGGCTTCGGAAACCGGCCTTAATTCGATTTCTTTGACGGCTGTTGCCTGCTCTGTGAGGCTGCAGAGCGAGCTGCTGTTGAGTGCGGCGAATTGCAGCAGGCTCAGGCTGTCTAGCATTCCTAAAAATTGACCGCTGGCATCTGTCAGGGCGATCGGGTTGTTTGATGAAATGCCCGCAGTTTGGCGGTGTGGCAGGGCTGGGATGTTCTGTTCCTCTGTTTGCAGGTATTGCCAGAATTCATTGACGCTCATAGCGGCGGGTAATACCCTGACTGGTTCGATCGCGATCTGGCTTTCTGACAAAGGTTGCTGCCCGTCGTTTGTGCGATCGGCTCCATAAGCCCACAGGCTGCGGAGATACACTAATCCCAGCGGCTGTAGCTGTTCGTTGACTACTGCGACTCGATCGCAGTTGCAGGATCTGAAAATTGACTGCAGGGATTCTAGCGCTGCCGTTTGGAGGCACAGCGGCACTGGCTCGATAAAATTTTTGATACTGGGGCTGGTGAGTGGCATAACAAACCTGAGAGTCTGCTCGCGAGAGCAGTAATATTTTTGATGCTCAATGTAGCTGCGAATTTCTGTATCTTATTTGTTTTATATCAGTTCGCTATCAGGCTCGGTATCTGCACCGAGACCGGGGAGTTCGATGCCTACGCCTGATTTGAGGCGACTAGCAATTATTTTAAGGCTTAAGCTTAATTGCAGAAATCACGCTCAGGGTGCTTGACACAAAAACAAAAAAGTACATTTTCATTCTTCAGGTGCTAGAAGCTCATCACTTATTTTGCGGTTAAGATTGTTTAAAATAAATATTGAGATGATTGTTAAAATGTTAAGTTTTTTATAAAGGAGATATCAACTCTGAGCGATCCAGCACTTTCGGGCAACTTAGGTGGTGCACCTACAGCTTTGCTTTCCCAACTGTCTATCGGTATTTTTGTCCGCTCCGAGGAAATCGTAGCCTCTGCGATCGAGCTTTTGAGGGGCGAACGCTATGCTTTAACGCACATTAAGTCGGCAGTGGAGTTTTTGGGGTTCCTTAAGCACAATTATCACCTTGATTGTTTAGTTTTGGAGGTGGATGGGGATCTGCGATCGCTTCTGGCCAAGCTGCAAGAACGATCGCTCTTTTTGCCTGCTGTGATTTTTTCGCCCCAGCCCGGGGTAGATGGAAAGCCGGAAGCACCATATTCAGATGGTTTTGAGGCTGCCACCAGTACCGCCAACAGGAGTTTAGACGAAAGTTGTGCTTTTTTTTATCACCCTGCTGAGGTGCAACTGGCAATCGCTCGATCGAGCGAAATAGTTGCCGGTATCGATCAGGCGATCGCACAATTTCTGAAACTATCAACTCCGGTTCCTGTCAATTACCAATCCGCAAGGAGCGATGCGACAGCTCAATTGACTGCTCAAAGTTTGCTCAGCCGACAGCAGCGGCGGCTGGCGGAAAAATTACGGGAGCGATTAGGATACTTAGGTGTGTATTATAAAAGAAATTCCCAGATTTTTTTGAAAAATCTGTCGGGACCTGAGAAGCAAAAGTTTTTGGAGCAACTCAAGTCGAGTTATCGCGACATCGTTTTGAATTATTTTTCTCAAGATACTGCGGTCAACAATCAAATAGATGAATTTGTAAACTTAGCTTTTTTTGCTGATGTTCCCGTGACTCAAATTGTAGAAATTCACATGGAATTGATGGACGAGTTTGCTAAACAGCTAAAAATAGAAGGGCGCAGCGAGGAAATATTGCTTGATTACCGTTTGACCCTGATTGACGCGATCGCTCATATGTGCGAGATGTATCGGCGATCGATTCCGAAAGAGGCATCTCAGGTTATAAGGTAGAAGGCAAGGGGCAAAATTCAAGTAAGAAGAACGTAGAAGATAGAATTTAACAAAGAAGAAAGGACAAGACAAACGGCCGCGCGATCATCGAAAGGCTGAAATTATTATAAAATAACAAAGAACAGGGGATTTAAGACAAATAAGAACTACAACTAACATCTGACAACTAATACTCACCATTTTAAAAAGTTCATGAGTCCTCTGAAGAAAACCTATGTTCTCAAGCTGTACGTTGCGGGGAATACTCCCAACTCAGTGCGAGCTTTGAAAACCCTAAAGGACATCCTCGAACAAGAATTTCAAGGAGTCTACGCACTGAAAGTCATAGATGTTCTCAAAAACCCTCAGCTAGCAGAAGAGGACAAAATATTGGCAACCCCGACGCTGGCCAAAATCCTGCCGCCGCCGGTGCGAAAAATTATTGGCGATTTGTCCGATCGTGAGAAAGTTCTGATAGGATTAGATTTGCTCTATGAAGAACTTCGCGAAGAAGACCTGAATTCATAAGATAATCAGGTGAGAGTCAGTCAATTTTAGATTTGAGACTTGGGTTTGGCGTGAAACGTTCGGCGATCGCTCAGTCGAACGATTTTAGATTTGAGATTTACTCCACAGATGAATCTGGGAGGTTGAACAAAAGTCTAAAATTTTTATCTTTCCACGACAGGAGTACGTGGCACGGTATCGGTTTTTGGGCGGGGTCATTAGTCAGCAGTCATTAGTTATTGAACAAGAGCCAATACTAAAAGCTGGGTACAAAGACTCATGACCGGCGGTTAATGAGTGACAACTAAAGAATACTGAGAGTTGACAAAAATCGACATGAATGAAATTAGTCAAACGGTTAAACGAGAAGGATTGGTAACGGCAGGAGTTGAAAAAATTCGCACGATGATTGAGGGTTTCGATGACATCAGTCACGGCGGAATGCCACTCGGCCGAACCACCCTAGTCAGCGGCACGTCAGGAACTGGAAAAACTTTATTTGCCGTACAATTTCTATATAATGGAATTACCCATTTTGACGAACCTGGAGTTTTCGTAACTTTTGAAGAATCTCCGACAGATATTATTAAAAATGCTTGCAGTTTCGGTTGGAATCTGGCACAGTTAATCGAGGAAGGCAAGCTATTTATTTTGGACGCTTCCCCCGACCCGGAAGGTCAAGATATCGTAGGAAATTTTGATTTATCAGCCTTGATAGAGCGAATTCAGTACGCCATTCGCAAATACAAAGCCAAGCGGGTTTCTATAGATTCAGTGACTGCCGTATTTCAGCAGTACGACGCTGCATCGGTGGTGCGCCGAGAAATTTTTCGCTTAGTTGCCCGCCTCAAACAAGTAGGAGCAACTACAGTTATGACTACGGAACGGGTGGAAGAATACGGCCCGGTGGCGCGGTTTGGGGTAGAAGAGTTTGTGTCGGATAATGTAGTGATTGTTCGCAACGTTTTGGAAGGGGAACGGCGCCGCCGCACAATGGAAATTTTGAAGTTGCGCGGTACAACTCACATGAAGGGCGAATATCCTTTTACTATGACTAATGACGGAATTAATATTTTCCCATTGGGGGCGATGCGATTAACTCAAAAGTCTTCAAACGTGCGGGTTTCTTCGGGCGATAAAACTCTCGACGAAATGTGCGGTGGCGGTTTCTTCAAAGACTCGATTATTTTGGCTACGGGTGCAACGGGAACCGGTAAAACCCTGTTGGTGAGCAAGTTCTTGCAGAATGCTTGTATGAACGGCAATCGGGCGCTGCTTTTTGCCTATGAAGAGTCGCGGGCTCAGTTGTTCCGCAATGCTTATTCTTGGGGCATTGATTTTGAGGAAATGGAACAGAAAGGAATGCTGAAGCTGCTGTGCACTTACCCGGAATCTGCCGGTTTGGAAGACCACTTGCAGACTATTAAATCAGAAATTGCGGAGTTCAAACCTTCTCGAATTGCTATAGACTCGCTGTCGGCCTTAGCTAGGGGTGTCAGCAATAATGCTTTCAGGCAATTTGTGATCGGAGTGACAGGTTTTGCGAAGCAGGAAGAAATAACCGGATTTTTTACGAATACAAGCGACCAGTTCATGGGTTCTAATTCGATTACGGACTCCCATATTTCTACTATTACTGACACGATTATTATGCTGCAGTATGTAGAGATTCGAGGAGAAATGTCACGGGCAATTAATGTGTTTAAGATGCGCGGTTCCTGGCACGACAAAGGAATTCGGGAATACACAATTACTGAAAGAGGCCCACAAATTAAAGATTCGTTCCGTGGTTACGAACGGATTATCAGTGGTTCTCCGACTCGGATTACGATTAATGAGAAGAGTGAGCTATCGCGGATTCTCCAGGGTGTGCAAGGTCAAGACGATGAGGATATTTGAGACTTAGCAGTGATTTGTCGTTAAAAGTAGGTTGGGTTGAGCTAGGAAACCCAACTTTTTTAATTTGAGGAGTTTGTGAATATTTATAGCAACCGCGACAAGGTTTGGGATGTTCTTAATTGCGGAAATATGAGTTTTTATTGCCTTCTGCATCAGCGCATTCTGCTATAGCAATCCCACAAAATAGGTTTTGGTAAAAATCTCTGGGTAAGCTGTTGTCCCTCTAAACTATATATTTCAATGACATCTCAAAAACTAGAAAATCCTCTCTATATCCGATTCTCGAACATAACAGAAAATCTTTCTAGCCTAGCAGCTTATTCCCGCGTCGTGCCTATCTCTACTACCCTAGATTAGCGGAACCATGGGAAACTTATCTACAAAAATATTAAAACTAATTTTATTATCAAAAATCATCATTTACCCCTCATCACCAGTATGGGAATCTCCCTAGATCCACAAGATGAAATGAATTTCGATAGCTGGCTCAAGAATGCAGATATTTCCCTATATTACGTTAAGGAATCGGGCCCAATACCTATAGTTTTGACACAGCCACAATACCTTGGGCCAAATCCAATACCCTGGCACCGCCAATCTCTTGAATTGTGCTTGGAAAGCCAATACTTGCTGTATGATAAACCTCAGCTCGATTCGCAAAAAGGTAGCCTTGCTGGTGTTAAAGTTATAGTAGGAGGGTATTCTCCTGAACTAGGTTGGATTCATCGCCATCGATGTATTCCCATTGCCGAAAAAACTGGATTGATTTGGCCATGGGGCAAATTGATTTTAGAGCAAGGTTGTGGGCAATATCAGCAGTGGCTAGCAGCAGGACTAATTCTCCCTAATATCGCGGTGAATCCGTCGGTTCGTCAACTTAGCCAATTGACTTTAATCGCTCTTAGCGATCGCATTTTTGAGCGCACCGAGATGAAGCTAAAATATCTATACCTACAGATTACGGAAACTGTCATGATGCTTAATGTTGACATTACCTACAATATTTTGAGCCAAGGCTCGAAGCGTGGTATTGGGATTTTTGTCGAGGATTTGGGCACTGGCTATGCTGCTTTTGACAACCGGAAAAATTTTCCGGTGAAGTCGCTCAAAATTAAGCGCTAATTTGTCCGCGATTTAGCCAGCGCTCCCCGGATGGCTCGCGGAATTGCCCAACCCATAGTTGTAGTCCCACATGGCTTAAATCCGATCGCAATTGCCGAAATAATTGAAACCCCAGCGCAATGGCAATAGTTACAAGCATCGGCTGTCAAATCGGGCATGGTTATATGTTTAGCCAGCCTGTCAGTGCTGAGGTTGCCACTCAATTAATCCGACATCCTGAATTGTTGTCTACCACTATTTGGGATGAGCAATCCTCATAAAAGCGCTCAAAAGTCTTATAATTAATTTAATGCTCGTGTCGCTCAAATGACTGAAAAATTTTTCTTACGGAATAATATAAAAGTGTTTGGACAAGGCACCCAGACGATGATGTTTGCTCATGGATTTGGGTGCGATCAAAATATGTGGCGTTTCGTAACACCGGCCTTTGAGAAGGACTACAAAATCATCCTATTTGATTATGTAGGTTCGGGACAGTCTGATATTAGTGCCTACAGTTATGAAAGGTACAGCGACCTCAAAGGCTATGTTCAGGATGTCCTCGATATCTGTGAAGAATTAGCGTTGACGGATGTGATTTTTGTGGGTCATTCAGTCAGCAGTATGATCGGCCTTCTGTCCTCTATTCAAGCTCCTAATTACTTTAATCGCCTGATTTTCGTAGGGCCTTCCCCCTGCTATATCAATGATTTACCAAATTATTACGGAGGGTTTGAGCGCCAAGATATTGAGGATCTCCTCGATATCATGGAGAAAAATTACATTGGTTGGGCAAGCTTTATGGCGCCAATGGTGATGCAGAATCACGAGAGTCCTGAGTTAAGTGATGAGCTTGAGGCAAGTTTTTGTTCCACTGATCCGGTGGTTGCAAGTCGCTTTGCAGAGGTGACTTTTTACTCTGACAATCGCAGTGATTTACCGAAGGCCTCCGTACCTTCACTGATATTGCAATGTAGTGATGACATAGTAGCTCCCACGGAGGTAGGGCATTATCTCCACCGCCACCTACCTAAAAGTACGCTACGGCTGATGAAAGCTACGGGACATTGCCCGCACCTGAGTCATCCACAAGAGACGATCGAGATGATTAAGGAGTATTTGAGTGCACCTCATACTACCTGATTTGTATGGCAAACATGACCTACCAGATAGACGAGCTACTCAACACGTCACCCTGTGGATTCCTCTCGTTTGCTGACGATGGTACGCTCCTCATGGCCAACGCCACATTACTGGAATTACTCGGATACGAAACCGATGAACTCCGGGAACGGAAAATGGACTTCCTTCTGCCAATGGCCAGCCGGATTTTTTTTCAAACCCATTTCTTCCCCCTGTTGAAGCTCGACGGTAAAGTAGAGGAAATTTACTTCTCATTAAGGTCGAAGCAGGGTAGTGATATACCTATGCTGATCAACGCTGTGCGTCGGAATCAGGGAGGAAGCTTCGTCAACGATTGCATCTTGCTCTGTATCCGCCAGCGTATCCTGTACGAAGGTGAAATTATTAAAGCAAAAAAAGCAGCAGAGGCAGCTATTCTCGCCCAAAAGCAAGCGGAAATAGCTCTGCGGAAACAGTACGACAAGGCGATATTACTTCAAGAAATTACTCAACACATCCGTCAATCTCTTGATTTGTCTACAATTTTTGAGATTGCTTCGCAGGAGATCCGCCTGTTTCTTGATGCCGAGCGCGTCGGCATATTTAAGTTCTATCCTGACAGTAATTTTGGATATGGCGAGTTTGTTTCAGAATCGGTAGGCGAAGGATGTAAGTTGGTAAGCAGAAATCAATTTAACGACCAGTGTGGTGAACAAGATGCTGATTCATATCAAGAAGGGAGAATGCAGGTAGTAGAAGAGATCAATAAGATTGACCTTCAACACTGTTACCGCGCTCTTTGGAAACAATTTCCGGTTCGGGCTAATTTAGTTGCCCCGTTGCTCAATGGACAAGATTTGTGGGGGTTGTTATGTATACATCAATGTTCGGCTCCTCGGCAATGGGAAGAATTTGAAGTTGACCTTGTTAAACAGATTGCTAATCAGTTAGCGATCGCCATTAAACAAGCGGATATTTTTCAGAAGTTGCAGAAGGAATTGGCAGAAAGGCAGCAGGCCCAAACCCGCATGAGAGAAATTAATCAACAACTGGCACTCTCTAATGAAGAGCTAGCCCGCGCAACTCACCTCTTAGAACAAGTGGTAAATATTGATGGGTTGACTCAAATTGCTAATCGCCGCTGTTTTAATGACCGCTTAGAGCATGAATGGCAGCGGCTATACCGGGAACAAAAACCTATTTCTCTTTTGTTGTTTGATGTGGATTATTTCAAACGTTATAATGATTGCTACGGTCATCAAATGGGGGATGATTGTCTGTTCAAACTTGCTCAGACTGTTCAAGAGGTGGTGTACCGTCCGGCGGATTTGGTGGCGCGTTACGGCGGAGAAGAATTTGCTATCATTTTGCCTAATACTGATCTTGAAGGAGCGAGTTCGGTGGCCCAACGGATTCACGCTGCTATTAAAGCTTTACATATTCCTCACAAAACCTCTGATGTGAGCGATGTAGTTACTATTAGTATGGGTATCGGTAACTTGATTCCGATTTCGGAACTATCATCGGCTGACTTGATTGCGATCGCCGATCGTTCACTCTACCGTGCCAAGGAACAGGGGCGTAATAAATCCGCGATCTGCGACTACAGTGGCGATTCGATTTTTGACACTGACGCTTAAATCAAAATAATTGAGACCGAGGATAAAAATTTGTCCCCGGTCTCTCAAAACCAGTCATTTTATAAATTTAAATGAGCACGGAGGGATTTGAACCCCCGACCCTCAGGACCGGAACCTGATGCTCTATCCACTGAGCTACGTGCCCTCGACTTTTTTGAGTATAACACGTCTTGCGGAAAATGGCGAGTGCCGATCGCAAATTTCCTGACCAGTCTCCAAACCGTATGGGTCAAGCGGGTTAAACTCGCCCGCGCGATCAAATATCAGGCTGTTCTCGAAGCCAGAGACTGCAACTTTTACCTAAATGGTAACAATAATACGACAATGGGTAAAATAATAGACTTTAATCGAACAAAGATTAGGTTCATTTTCGATCGGGTCGAGCATCTACCACACCTAAAATAGCCCGCATCAATTCTCCCTACCTAAGCGGCAGTAAATAAATGGTGCTGCTATTAAGACCGATGGTACAAATACGGTTCTAGACTAAGTTCACCAAACCTCTCAATCTTATGGTTTATAAAATTTTAGACAAATTACCGCTGCGAACTGTTCTCATAGTTCCATTTGTAGTGCAAATCGTCGGAACCGTGGGACTCGTAGGATATCTGTCTTTTAGAAACGGACAAAAAGCAGTTAATAACCTTGCCAGTCAGTTAATGAGCGAGGTTAGTTTGCGTGTCGAGCAAAACTTGCAAGTTTACCTAACAACTCCCCACCAAATCAATCAAACCAAGCTAGATGCTGTCAACCTCGGGTTGTTAAAGATGAAAAACTTATCAGCTTGGGACAAATATCTTTGGCGCCAAGTACAATTATATCCATATATCAATTTTACCTCGGTTGGCAACGATAAGGGAGATTATAGAGCTGGTGAACAACTGTCTAACGGCTCCCGAATGATTAATGTGATAGAAACATCTACTGGGTTAAATTTTTATTCTTACAATACAAACGAGCGAGGCGATCGCACTAAAGTTACCACCATTGCCAAAAACTATGATAATCGGCAACATCCTGCGTACACAAAAGCCGTAAAAGTCGGCAAGCCTACTTGGAGTTCGGTTTTTGTTTCCTTACTAGAACCGACATTACTCATCAGCGCTATCCAACCCGTATACAGCGACAAAAATCAGCTAGAAGGAGTATTATTTGCTGCTTTGCGTCTCGACCATCTTGGGAGATTTCTCAACAGTCTTAAAGTTGGCAAATCCGGTCAAACATTTATTATCGATCGCCAGGGTACTTTGTTAGCAACTTCTACCACCGAAAAACCTTTCCGCACCAAAGATCATAAAAAACAATTGTTTAAAGTGGAAGAAAGCAGCAACCCTTTCACTCGCTCTACAGCTAAATATTTAACTGCCCAGTATCACAAATTCGACCTAATTAAAAAATCGGAGTTATTGAGCTTTGAAATAAATCACAAGCGACAATTTTTAAAAGTCTTGCCGTTCCAAGACGGCAAAGGTTTAGACTGGCTGATTGTCGTAGTTGTTCCCGAAGCAGATTTCACCGCCGAAATCGATGCCAATACCCGCACAGCGGTTTTGCTTTGTTTGGCAGCTTTAGGAGTAGCTGTGGCGATCGGCATTCTGACTTCTGAGTGGGTGACAAATCCTATTTTACGCTTGAATACAGCAGCAAAAAATATTGCTAAAGGTGAATGGGATAAAACAGTAGAAAGCGAACGCTCCGACGAATTGGGGGAATTAGCCAAGTCATTTAACAGCATGGCTCAACAACTGCAACAATCTTTTGAAACTTTAGAAAACAGAGTACAAGAGCGGACGGCAGAATTGGCTGTAGCTAAAGACAAAGCGGAAGTAGCAAATCAAGCTAAAAGCACCTTTCTGGCTAACATGAGCCACGAATTGCGATCGCCTCTCAATGCAATTCTGGGCTTTTCCCAACTGATGACTCGCAGCCAAACTCTATCCCCAGAACATCAAGAAAACATTAGCATAATTAGCAGCAGCGGAGAGCACCTGCTCACCCTGATTAATAACGTCCTCGATTTATCTAAAATTGAATCCGGGCGTACCACCCTCAATCCCAAAAAATTTGATCTCTATCGCCTGCTAAACGACTTGGAAGATATGTTTCAACTCAAAGCAGATGACAAGCACTTGCAGTTAGTTTTTTACCGCAGTCACGAGGTGCCACAATATGTAGAAGGCGACGAGTTAAAGTTGCGACAAATTTTAATTAATCTGCTCAATAACTCTCTTAAATTTACCCAGGATGGGGGTGTAACCGTCAGAGTTAGCCAGCAGTCATTAGTTAGAAATCAGCAGGGAGGAGAGGGAACAAGCGATCGCTCGGAAATATCAATAAATACCGAAAAATCAGCAAGTAATGGTGTTAAAGTATCTCTAATCAGTCAGTCTAAAAAACCGATTTCTGCAACTCCAAATGACGATTTAGCTTATACCTCTTCCTTTTTCCTCCATTTTGAAGTCGAGGATACTGGACCCGGGATTGCTACCAATGAATTAGACGATCTTTTTGAACCTTTCGTGCAAACCAAGACAGGAAAAGATTCGCAAGAAGGTACCGGCTTGGGATTGCCAATTAGTCGCAAATTTGTGGAATTAATGGGCGGCGAAATGAGCGTCTGTTCGGCTCTTGGTAAGGGAACTAATTTTAAGTTTTACATTCAAGTTATTGCGGTGGATGCGGCTGATATTGAAAGCCCAGAACCGAGCCGGAATGTTATTGCCCTGGTTCCCAACCAACACACCTATCGAATTTTGATAGTAGACGATAAACCGCTCAATCGCCAACTGTTGATTAAGATCCTGTCTCCTCTAGGTTTTGAACTAAAAGAAGCTACTAACGGTCAAGAAGCTATTGAGATTTGGGAGAGTTGGGAACCGCATCTAATTTGGATGGACATGAGAATGCCTGTGATGGACGGCTACGAAGCTACACAATACATTAAAGGTACTATTAAAGGTCAAGCTACTGCCATTATTGCGCTGACTGCCAGCGTTTTGGAGGAAGAACGGGCAGTTATTTTGTCGGCGGGTTGCGATGCTTTTATGCGGAAACCTTTCCGAGAAGCCGATATTTTTGATGCTATGCACAAACATATCGGAGTGCGCTATATTTATGAAGATCCGGGTCAAACTAATTTATCGGCAATCAAAGAGGGCGATCGGGCAATGACTGCGACTGATTTCGTAAAATTGCCTGATTCACTGGTAGCTGATTTAAAGCTGGCGATAATGAATGCAGATATGGATTTAATTGATACCTTGATAGAGCAAATTCGATTAAAGGATGCAATAACGGCAGGTGCGATCGCAAATTGTATAGAAAATTTTGAGTACGACAAAGTTTTAAAGTTAATATCTCAAGCAATATCACATGAATAACGACATTCTTAGCACCGATCGCGGTAATATTTTAGTAGTGGACGACACCCCAGCTAATTTGCGGCTGCTAGCCGGAATTTTGAACAGCAAGGGCTATAAAGTGCGCCCGGTACCTAGCGGCGTGTTAGCGCTTTCGGCGGCAAAAGGTATGCCTCCCGATTTGATTTTGCTGGATATTATGATGCCCGAAATGAATGGATATGAAGTGTGCGAAAAAATCAAAGCTGATGAACGGACTTGCGACATCCCGGTGATTTTTATTAGCGCGATTAATGACGTACTTGATAAGGTCAAAGCCTTTGCTGTGGGCGGGGTAGATTATATTACCAAGCCCTTTCAGGTGGAAGAGGTTCTAGTGAGGGTAGAAACCCATTTAGCAATATGCCAGTTGCGAAAAAAACTCCAACAGAAAAACAATGAACTTACAGTTACTTTAGACCAACTGCAATCTACTCAGAATCAATTAGTGCAATCGGAAAAAATGGCGGCATTAGGGCAACTGATTGCGGGCATTGCTCACGAAATTAATACGCCGTTGGGGGCGATTCGGTCGTCTATTGGAAATATTACCAGCTTTTTGGATAACAATCTCGAAAGTTTGCCAGTTTTTTTTAAAGAACTGTCAGCCGAACGCCAGCACGATTTCTTGCGTTTGATGTACAGTTCTAGTCAACAAAATTACTCTTTATCTACTCGAGAAAAAAGGGTATTGAAAAAAGGCGTGAAGCAGGAACTAGAGTCGGAAGGCATTGAGAATTCTGACAGCCTTGCTAGCATTTTAGTCAATATCGGATTGCAAGGAAATCTGCAAGAATTCTTGTCGTTGCTCAAAGATCCTGACAGCGAAAATATTATAAAAACAGCCTACGACTTTGCTAGCATTCACAGAAGCGCCCGAACCATCGCTACCGCTACTGAACGCGCTGCAAAAGTCGTCTTTGCTTTGAAAAATTATGCGCGTTACGATGTAAATGGGGTAAAAATACAGGTAAATATTACGGATGGAATTGAAACGGTATTAACCCTTTATCAAAACCAAATCAAGCAGGGTGTGGAAATTGTCAGAAACTATCAATATCAATTGCCGGCGGTACTGTGTTATCCCGACGAACTCAATCAAGTTTGGACAAATTTAATTCACAATTCCTTACAAGCGATGGACAATCAAGGAACTTTAACAATTGACGCGGTACAACAAGATACCAACGTTTTGGTAAAAATTATTGACAGCGGTAAGGGGATTCAATCAGAGATTATTGGGAAAATTTTTGAGCCTTTTTTTACTACCAAGCCTGCGGGAGAAGGCAGCGGGTTGGGACTGGATATTGTCAAAAAAATAATTGAAAAACATCAGGGTAAAATTGATGTAGAGTCGATGCCCGGTAAAACAGCATTTACCGTGTCTTTGCCGATTAATTTAACTGAGTAGGTAAAGCGCCGGAGACTAAAGTCTGGGGCTAAAATTTGCAGTCTACCCGCGCGGAATGTAGAATTTGGAAAACGGTGTGCTTACCCATCGGACTTCACCCTGCCAAACTAAAGAAGGAAACTAGCGATGTCTAAATCAGCAATTTTGTGTGTGGACGATGAAGTAGGGGTGTTGGAAAGTCTGGAAATTGAACTGCAACAGGCTTTTAACGGTAAATATCTTTGGGAATTTGCTGAAAGTGCTGCCGAAGCCCTAGAGATTATTGAAGAGCTATGTGAAGCTGAGGTTAAGATTCTAGTGATTGTCTCGGATTGGTTGATGCCCGGAATGAAAGGAGATGAATTGTTGATTAAAATTCATCAAAAATATCCGCAAATTGTGACCGTGATGCTGACGGGACAAGCAGACAAAGAAGCCATAGAACGAACAAAAATTAAAGCAAATCTTCATGCTTTCATAGAAAAACCTTGGCAAAATCAAGAACTAATTGAAGCGATTAAGTCTGGTCTAGCAAGTTTATGAAAAAACCAGTCATTATTTGTGTCGATGATGAGCAGACTATACTCGATAGTCTAGAAATAGACCTGCTAAAAGCCTGTGAAGATAAATATTTAATTGAAACGGCCCAAAGTGGCGAAGAAGCTTTAGAGTTGCTGTCAGAACTTTTAGCAGAACAGTATGAAGTTCCTGTGGTTATTTCCGATCATATCATGCCTAATATGAAAGGAGATGAGCTATTAAGGAACGTTCATGCTATCTCGCCGAACACTCTCAAGATTATGCTGACGGGGCAGGCCGATTTGGAGGCGGTAGCCAATGCTATTAACTATGCTAAATTGTACCGATATATACCTAAACCTTGGCAATGTGATGACTTAAAATTAACGGTCACTGAGGCAATTTATAGATATTTTCAAGATAAAGAGTTAGCGAAAAAACAAATAGAACTTCAGGAAATGAATCAGGAGTTGGTCAAATTAAACCGCAAGCAGGCTATGCTGATTGCCAAACTCCATGAAAACGAAAGTCGCTTGACGCAATATCTAGAAGCTATGCCATTGGGCGTGTGTGTAATTGATGCAAACGGGCAATCTTTCTACGCCAACCAGAAAGCGCGGGATGTATTTGGCAAAGGCACTGTGCCGCATATTAATTCCGAGCAAAAACCAGCAATTTATCAATTCTATAAAGCCGGGACTAATCAGAGATGCCCCGTGGAAGAATTGCCAATTATGCGAGCGCTTCGGGGTGAAAATGTGCGGACTGAGGGTGTAGAAATTCGTACAGCTAATAAGATTATTCCTGTAGAAAGTTGGGCCACTCCAATTTATGATTCTACAGGCGACATTTCCTATGCAATTATTGCTTTTAGTGACATAACTGAACGCAAGGAAGCTGAAGCGGCGCTAATTCAAGCTGAAGAGAAGTATCGCGGGATATTTGAAAATGCTCTAGAAGGTATTTTTCAGACGACGCCGGACGGACATTTTATCAGTGCCAATCCTGCTCTGGCGGAAATTTACGGCTACGATTCCGCGTCAGAATTGATAGAAAGTATTAATAATATTCAGCAGCAATTGTACGTGGAACCGAACCGCCGTCAAGAGTTTCTGGCGCTGATGAAACAGCACGGTACTCTGTGTGAGTTTGAGTCTCAGGTTTACTGTCGAGATGGCAGTTTTATCTGGATTTCTGAGTATGCGCGCACAGTTTATGATGCTAACGGTGAAGTGCTTTACTATCAGGGTTTTGCTAAGGATATTAGTTTGCAAAGACAGGTAGAAGTGGAACGAATCAGGTTTACTAATGATTTAGAAAAAGCTTTAGCAGCCGAAGAAAAGTTAAATGAGGCACTGTCAGAAAACGAAAGCCGATTGACTCAATTCCTAGAAGCGATGCCAGTGGGAATATTTGTTGTCGATGGTAAGGGTAAACCTTTTTACATGAATTCTTGGGGCGAAAGGATACTAGCCCAAGGTTTAATTTTTGATGGGGGTACTGACCAATTTCCTGAAGCTTATCATTTTTACGACGCTGGAACTAATCAATTGTATCCGAGGGATAGCCAACCGATTGTGCGGGCGTTGCGGGGAGAATTTGTGCGTATGGACGATCTAGAAGTTCATGGGTCTGATCGGATTGTGCCGATCGAGGTTTGGGCGACTCCCATCTACGACGAACGGAAAAACATAGTTTACGCGATCGCCGCTTTTCAAGACATCACAGAACGTCAAGAGGTAGAAACCGAGCGCCGCCAATTCACAGACGAGTTACAAAAAGCTTTAGCAGCGGAAGAAAAATTAACAGATGCTTACGGGCGATTTGTGCCGCACGAATTTCTCCACTTTCTGGGATATGAAAGTATTCTGGAAGTTAAATTAGGCGATCAGGTACAGAAAGAAATGTCGGTGCTGTTTTCAGATATCCGTGATTTCACTTCTCTTTCGGAAAGGATGAATCCCGAAGAGAATTTTCAATTTCTTAATGGTTATTTGTCGCGGATGGAACCGGCAATTACTGACAATTTGGGTTTTATTGATAAATACATTGGCGATGCGATTATGGCGCTGTTTGATGGCAGTGCGGACGATGCTGTGAAAGCTGGAATTGCAATGCTAGAAGAGCTTAACGAGTATAATATTAGTCGTAATCAGGTCGATTGCCCGCCGCTGCAAATTGGGATTGGCATCAATACGGGTTCTTTGATGTTAGGCACGGTGGGTGGTCAAAGTCGGATGGACAGCACGGTGATTAGCGATGCGGTAAACTTAGCATCGCGTGTGGAAAATTTGACAAAAGAGTATGGAGTGTCGATGTTAATTACTCACAATACTTTTATACAGTTAAATGATATTTATGATTTGAGGTTGATCGATCGCGTAGCAGTTAAAGGCAAATCGCGAATGGTAACAGTTTATGAAGTATTTGCGGCCGATCCGCCAGAGTTACGACAGAAAAAGTTAGAGACAAAGACAATGTTTGAGCAAGCTTTGGTACTCTACAATAGTGACAAGTGTGGCGAAGCTATAAGATTGTTTTCGGCTTGCTTGGAAATCAACCCTAATGATAAGGTAGCTCAAATTTATATGCAGCGGTGTCTAAAAGGAGTGATCGCTCCTGCATAATACCATTATAGAGTTTAGATTTGACAAGTGGGAATGACTTATGCCATAAGGGTTGGGAGTTTGCTTACAGTGGTATTCTTTTTTGAAACTGGTATAATCATTGTTTAGACAGGCAGGGAAACGCAAACTATGGTTTCTTTCTGCGGGAAACTTTCTATTTTAAATTCTCCTCCGTGCAATTCTACAAGGCGTTGAACGATAGCTAAGCCCAATCCCAAACCTGCTTGTTGGTAAAGTTTGCGATCGAACTGCCTGTAAGCTTCTAGCTGTGCAATCTGATCGGTAGTCATGCCGCGACCTTGGTCTTTGATAGACAGAATAAAAGTCTGATTTTCGACGAAAGTGCTTAATAAAACTGGCGTTCCTTCTAAAGAAAATTTGAAGGCATTGTCCAATAGTTCTTCAACAATTTTTGCGAGTCTGACAGAATCAATAGCTACCGAAGAATCTTGCAAGTTTAATTGTAAATCGTCGGTTCTATTCGCGTGTTTTGCTTGCTGCCGCGCTTTTTGGCTCAGCAAAGATTTTACACAGCTAAATTCGCTGTTACGCATCTCCTTTAGCAGTTCGGGATTTGTGGCTGCTATCTCCAGTTCTGCATAGAGCAAAAAGTTCTGAATCAGTCGATACAAGCGATGACCGGAAGTTTGAATTTGACCGATCATCTCTAAGATATCTGATTCCTCTAAGACCTGATATTCTGACAAAATCAGTTCAGAAAAACCCATAATTGCATTCAAAGGAGTCCGCAATTCGTGAGGCAGCGACATACTAATATTAGTGCGTAATTCGTCTAGCGTCTTTTGAGAGTGCCGACTAATTGTTTTTTGTTTTTCAAGTCTAATAGCAATGGCTTTTAGCAGTTCTTGGGGCGTACACGGCTTAGTAATGTAATCGTCCGCTCCCAGTTCCATGCCCGTGCGAACGTCAACTTTATCGGCTTTAGCAGTGAGGAAAATAAACGGAATTGTGGCAGTCACGGGTTCCGATCGCAAAGCTTTGAGGACGCCGTGACCGTCTACTTCCGGCATCATCATGTCGCACAAAATTAAATCAGGGATTTGTTCGATCGCCAATTTGATGCCGACTTGGCCATTAATCGCTCCTATTCCTTCAAAATTCTCGGCTTCCAGCAACTCTAAAATATTCTCTCTAATCGCTTCTTCGTCTTCTATTACCAAAATCTTAGCCACGGTGATAGCTCCTTTTAGTTAGTAGTTTGTTAGAAAATTCTGGGCGCAGACACTTGATAAGTTTGTTTGTTAGGCGCTTAATTAATTGTTAAGTAGCGGATAAGTATAGTTGATAATTCAGTTGTTATTGACTGGGAGGGGAGATTAAAGGCAAGGTAATAGTGAAAGTTGTGCCTTTTCCTTCTTGACTGTCGATGGCGAGTTGGCCGCCGTGAAGTTCCACAGCCCTTTTCACAATTGCTAAACCAAGACCGGTTCCCGAAATAGTGCCGACATTTGTAGCTCGGTAAAAAGTTTCTAATATCCGCTCTCGATCGGCTTGGGGAATGCCGATGCCCCGGTCTTGAACTTGGAAAACAGCGTCTTTGTTTTGACAGTTGAGCCGCAAGGAAACTGTAGTGCCGGCGGGGGAATATTTGATGGCATTTGAGAGGACGTTTCCTAAGATTTGCCGCAGCAGTTTTTCATCCATTTGAGCGTCGCAGTTACCGCCTTCATATTGAAAGGCGATCGGGTGTTGGTTGCTGTCGTTGACCTGCTGCTCTTCTACCAGGTGACGGCAAAATTTTTCGAGGTTTAAGGAAATCGGTTGAAACTGCAAGGTATTTGCTTCGATTTTGCCAATTACCAGGATATCTTCTAATAACTCTGTCATGCGTTTAATGGCTAATTGAATCCGCATAAAATGAGTAGATTTTTTATCTTGGGGCCACTGAGAACTATAATCTTGCAGCAATCCAGCCGAAAATTGGATGGTTGTCAAAGGTGTGCGGAACTCGTGGGAAACCATTGTGACAAATTTAGCTCGGAGTTCTGAAAGTTCCTTTTCTCGTGCGAGGGCTTTGAGAATTTCCGCTTCTGCTCGTTTACGATCGCTAATGTCACGGGCTTCGGCAATCAGCAGCAAAACTTGTCCTGTTTCATTTTTAACAGGTTTCAGTGAGAAATCAACTGTCACAATTTGGCCGCTTTTGCCTAACAAATCGATTTCGCTGCGGAAAAACTCGCCACGACTTGCTTTGCCGATCGCGGATTGTAATTGTTCGGAAACCTGTAGCGACTGGGCCCAAATCGCCATTTCCCAAATCGGGCGGCCCACAATATCCTCCGATCGCAATCCGGCAAAATCGAGGGCTGTCTCGTTGACTTCCAGCACAATTCCTTGGGGAGTCAGCAGCTTGGTTAGCTGAAACGATGAGTCAAAAATCGCCCGAAAGCGGCGCTCGCTTTCCCGCAGCATTTGAAATGTTTGAGATCGTTCGATCGCGTAGCGGATCGTCCGCACTAATAATTGAGTAGTAATTTGACCTTTAACAATGTAATCTTGAGCTCCCAAGCGAACTGATTCAAGTGCGATCCCCTCATCATCCAAGCCCGTCATTACCACCATTGCCGTATCCGGGGCAACTTCTCGCAGGCGAGTTAGGGTTTCCAAACCGCGGCTGTCGGGCAAAGAAAGGTCGAGCAAAACTACATCAAAGGGTTGTTTACACAATTGTGCGATCGCCTCATGCAAGAACTCAACAGACACCAGTTCCCACTGGACTCCCACAGATACTTCTAACAGTTCTGCAAGCAAATCAGCATCAGCCGGATTGTCTTCTACTAACAGAATTTTAATCCACATAGCTTAGACGTTTTTGACTGTAAAAATTTTACTCTACCAATCTTAGGTTAAACTTTTTTGCTTTCCCTTGCCATTTTCAACTTGAAAATTATTATTTGGGAACTGTTACCACCACCAGCCACCAATCCTCAATCCATTTCACCAGCTTAGCGACTTGACTAAAATCGATAAGCCTAGTGATGTAGCACCCGGCTGACAGGGCATAAAACTTGATCATCTCTTCATTGGCTGCTGAGGTTCTCATAATTACCACCCGAATCATTTTTAACTAGAGTGCGGATTTAATTTATATCAAAATTTTTCAACCCTTGTTTTAGACCAAATTAAGCACAGTTAAATCGAAACAAAAAAAACAGAAACAAGCCTTTTTTCTCGAATCAATTTGCTGATACCCTCTCTTCTACTTTTGTACAAATTGTTTAAAATTGACTTGTCGCCAGCTTTTCTAAATCCCAGTTCGCATCCCTGAGCAAATCATCCACAGCAGAATTTCCATAGGTTAAAAAAATTTAGAGCACTCATAAGCAAAGCATCTGTTCGTTTAATTTAGAGGAAGTTTGACGACTGCCAGCCAGAATTCCTCAATTAACCTGACTACCTTAGTAAATTCTACGAAGTCTACTGGTTTTGTTATGTAACAGTTGGCGTGAAGCGAGTATGACTTAAAAATATCTTCGGGAGCTGCTGAAGTGCTGAGAATCACTACAGGAATTAATTTTAACTTTGGGTCATTTTTAATTTCTTCTAGCACTTCAATACCGCTTTTTTTCGGCAGATGCAAATCGAGCAAAATCAAATCGGGACGAGGTACCCTCAAATAGGGTTCTTTTCGGCGCAAAAACTTGATTGCTTCGACTCCATCCTCCACAAAATGCAAGTTATTCAATATTTTACCCTGATTGAGGACTTCTATTGCCAAATCGGCATCGCTGGGAGAATCCTCAATCAGCAGAATCTCTATAGGTCTAACAGTGCTTCGATCGCTCATAATCGGCGTATCCTTTAAAGTATAAAAACAAAATTGAACTTTGAGGCTTCAGATACTAATTATAGGAATATACCAATCATAAGGGATTTTATAGCTCGGTAAAATCTGAAAGTCTTTCTATACAAGAAGTCTAGGAAGATAAGAGGGCGTTGTGTTGTGAGATTCAGATCGGATTGCTATAGTGAAGTAAAAAGTCGCTCCTTTTTCCTCTTGAGATTCCACCCAAATGCGCCCGCCGTGGCGTTCCACAATGCGCTTGCACATCGCTAAACCTATACCAGTACCGGAATATTGGCGGCGGGAGTGCAGGCGCGAAAAAATGATAAAAATGCGATCGGCATACTGCGGATCGATGCCAATGCCGTTATCGCGGACACTGAACACCCATTCGCTCTCTTGCCTGCGGGCAGCGATATGAATCAACGGGATATCTTGGCGACAAAATTTGATGCTGTTGGCGAGCAAATTTTGGAATAATTGCACCAGTTGAAATTCATCCGCCATCACGGTTGGCATCGCGTCGCAGGTGATTACAGCTTTTGTTTCGGCGATCGCAATTTGCAAATTGCACAAACTTTGTTGTACAGCAGCGTTGCAGTCCGCCGGCTCAAACTCGTGACCCCTCGTTCCCAGGCGCGAATACGCCAACAAATCGTTAATTAACTGTTGCATTCTGGTGGCGCCATCAACAATATAATTAATATACTTATCTGCGCGATCGTCCAAATTTCCTTGATAGCGCTGAGCGAGCAATTGAGTGTAACTGGTAACGGCTCGAAGCGGTTCTTGCAAATCGTGGGAAGCCACATAAGCAAATTGTTCTAATTCCTCGTTGGAACGCTTCAAATCTTCTGTAAGTTGCAGCATTTGCTGCTCTGCTTCTTTGCGACTTGTAATGTTGTAAACCAAGGCGCAACAAGACAGCAGATTACCCTGGGAGTCCATGACTGGACTGGTAGACATATCCGTCCAAATCTCTTTGCCATCCTTGCTTTTAAATTTAAATTCGTGTTGTTCAGGAATACCTTGCTTGCGCCGCTCGACATTATCAAGAGCTTGTTGTTTTTCCCGTTCGTCCATGAAATCAAAAAGCGATCGCCCGAACATTTCTAATTCATTATAGCCCAGCATTCGCGCCATTGCGTGGTTCACGTAAGTGGTGAGACCATTACTATCAATTACCCAAATACCTTCTTCTGCTAATTCAACTATTTGTCTGTACTTGAATTCACTTTCCTGCAAAGCTGTTTCAGTTAGTTTGCGCTCGGTGATATCTTTCATAAAACAGTGGTTGCCGTTAAATATTCCGTGTTCGTCACAAGCTTTTACCATTGTTACTTGCTTGTAAAAAAACGAGCCATTTTTGCGAACTCCTCTAGCTTCTACTTCTACTTTGCCAGAAATGACCATTTCCTGATAAGCTGAGATCATCATCTCAATATCGCCCGGATGTACGGTGCTCTGCCATTCCATGCCAAGCATTTGTTGCGGTTCGTAACCGCATTTATGAGCGTAAGCTCGGTTAACATTCACGTAGCGCCCCTCAATATCCAGCCGCGAAATGCCTTCCACCGCATTTTGCAAGGCATTGGTGAGGTCCCGCAGCTCTTTTTCAGCTTGTTTGCGATCGCTAATATCCTGGCCGATACCCAGAAAACCGTTAATATTTCCGTTACAATCAAATAAGGCAGTCACCGACAGCAGTACCGGAAACCGCGAACCATCTTTGCGAATGTAAGTCCATTCATTTTCGTCAGCGATTTCCCGGCACGGCAAGGCAAAAAATACTTCAATTCCAGCCTCTATTTTCACTCCCAATTCATGAGAAAGAACTTCAGCTCTTTTAGCTATCTCCAGAGGATCGTGAATTATTGCTAGGGTGACTTGCCCCACCACTTCTTCTCGCGAATAACCTAAAAGTTTCTCTGCCGCACGATTAAATGTTTTAATTGTACCGTCGGGTTGTGTAGAAATAATTGTGTAGTTAGCGCTATTAAGAATGGCATTTTGCAATTGCGTCAATTCCAATAAAGTGATCGCAATTTTTTCGCGGTAGGCTATTTCTTTTTGCAATTTGTGGTTAGAAATTTCTATTTGAGCAGTGCGCTCAGCAACTCGATGCTCCAGAGTTTCATTGAGCCGCCGATTCTCATTTTCTACCTGCTTGCGTTCTGTAATATCAGTAATAGTACACACATAACTTTCAACCTCCCCATTTTTTCCGATTTGACCGACAGATTGACCGAATACCCAACTGATTTGAGTGGGATTAATGCCTTGAAAGCGGTACTCAGATTTAAACGGTAATTTCTGCTGCACGGCGCTATACCATTCACTAAAAACACGCTCGCGGTCGTCTGGATGAATGCCTTGCAACCACCCTTTGCCCATAGCTTCATGGCAGGTAATTCCCGAAATTTGACACCAGCGCTCGTTGACATACAAGCAGTGTCCTACAGCATCTGCATAAAATATTCCCACCGGTGAAGCTTCAGTTAAAGTTTGATAGCGAGCTTCGGTTTCTCGGCGTTCAAGGATTTCTTTTTGCAGTATTAGATCTATCATCCCTAATTGAGTTGGGCTGAGGAGAGTTAATGCTTGAGGAAGTAAAGGAATTAATGCAAAAGCGGTGTAAGCAGAAATCGCAGCGGTCATAATTTTCAGACTGCCAGAAACCCAATAAACAGGATGCCAAAGCGTCCAAACTTCCATTATATGAGTAGTTCCGCAGGAGATAATAAAGGCTGCAAATAGCCAAAAGATATTGCGAAAGGGCAAGTCTTTTCGCTGACAGATAAAATAAATTAGCGAGAGGGGTATTGAATAGTAAGCCAGGGCAATGATAGAGTCTGACACTATGTGGAGTGCTACTAGCTCTCGCTGCCAAAGGTAACAGTAGCCCTGAGGAAGATAATGCCCGGTGAATAACAGCTTATTTAAAAAGTTCCAAATCATAAACGGAATGGGAAATGGGGAAGGAGTAATTTAACGCCATAACTTATAACTTATCTTAACTCTCTGAAATATACTGTTCTGGAGGCACGGGGGGCTAAAAACCCGCTTTCATCATAAATTCCTCATTGCCAAACCGAATATTGTTGTAGAAACTGGTTTTTCTTCCGTAAGTCTTAATATAGCAATTCTCAATGATTCGAGCTATAGCGAACTCTAGGTTGGGTAGAACTCAAATCTTGCACCATTGTCAGCAACAGGCTTTCAGGCCTGTTCCACAAAAGATAAATTTTCTTGTGGAACAGGTCGGAAAGCCTGTTCATAAAAGGCTAATTGAGAATGGTGCAATATCTCACGTAGAACGAAGTGAAACCCAATATTCCGATTTTAGATTTTAGATTTTAGCTTTTCCTTCCTTCTTCCTTCTTCCTTCTTCCTTCTTCCTTCTTCCTTCTTCCTTCTTCCTTCTGCTATAAAAAATGGGGCGAGCCAGAAGCCCGCCCCATCAAAAATTATGCTGCTGCTATTAACCCAACAGCGCCTGAGCCTTAGCTACCACATTATCAACAGTGTAGCCAAACTTTTCTAAAGCCACGGGGCCCGGTGCAGAAGCGCCGAATCTGTCAATACTGAGGCTATCGCCTTCAGAACCCAAATAACGTCCCCAGCCGAAGCTAGAACCTGCTTCAACGGCCAACCGTTTAGTAACAGCTTTCGGCAGTACAGATTCGCGGTAAGCGGCATCTTGTAAGTCGAACAATTCCCAGCAAGGCATCGAAACTACCCGCACTTTATTGCCTGCGGCGCGCAATTTTTCAGCGGCATCAACGCAGAGGTATGTTTCGCCACCGGTGCCGATTAAAATGATGTCGGGAGTGCCGCCGTCGTCGGACAAAATGTAAGCGCCTTTGGCGGTTCCTTCGATGGAGCTTCCAGCCAAGTTAGGCAAGTTTTGGCGCGACAAAGCCATTAAAGTGGGGCGGGTGCGGCTTTCAACTGCCACTTTGTAAGCGCCGGATGTTTCGTTGCCATCCGCAGGGCGCATTACCAACAAATCGGGAATTACCCGCAGAGAAGCGATGGTTTCTACCGGTTGGTGAGTCGGGCCGTCTTCGCCCAAGGCTACGGAGTCGTGAGTCATTACATAAATCACGCCAGCTTCCGAGAGTGCAGAGAGGCGAATTGCTCCCCGCATATAGTCAGCAAATACCAAGAAAGTAGCGCAGTAAGGAATCAAACCGCCGTGCAGAAGCATACCGTTGGCGATCGCACCCATGCCGTGTTCCCGCACACCAAACCGCAGGTTACGTCCTTCGTACTGACCTTGTTGGAAGTCTTTTTCACCCTTGAGCAAAGTCATGTTAGAAGATGCTAAGTCAGCGGAACCGCCGATCAGTTCAGGTAACACACTTGCCAAAGCATTCAAACATTTTCCAGAATGATTCCGAGTCGAATCGGCCTTATCTTCTGCCTTGTATGTAGGCAAAACTTTATCCCAACCTTCAGGAAGTTTGCCGGCAACTGTGCGCTCATATTCTGCAGCTTCTGCAGGATATGCTGCTTTATAAGCATCAAAAGCTTTCTGCCATTCTTGCTCAGATTGAGCGCCTCGTTCGACTGCTTTGCGGAAGTGTGACAAAGCATCATCAGGAATCTCAAACGGTGCGTGTTCCCACTTCAAGAAATCACGAGTTGCTTGCACTTCATCGCTACCCAAAGCAGCGCCGTGAGCACTGTAGGAATTGCGCTTGTTTGGAGAACCGTAACCAATAATGGTACGGACTTTAATCATGGACGGTTTGTCCGTGACTTTTTTGGCTTCTTCAATAGCTTTGTGAACTGCTTCTAGGTTAGTATCTTCGTCTAGAGCGGTATTGTCTACTGTAATAACGTGCCAATTGTAAGCTTCAAAACGCTTGCCGACATCTTCAGTAAAGGCCAAGCTTGTGTCGCCTTCAATAGAAATGTGATTGTCATCGTACAAGGCAATTAATTTGCCGAGTCCCAGGTGTCCGGCCAAAGAACAAGCTTCGCCAGAAACGCCTTCCATGTGGCAGCCGTCACCCATGATGACATAGGTGTAGTGGTCAACAATTTTGTGGTCGGGCTTGTTAAACTTAGCAGCGAGGTGAGCTTCTGCCATTGCCAAACCGACGGCATTAGCAATTCCTTGTCCGAGGGGGCCGGTGGTAACTTCTACGCCTTCGGTGACGAAGTTTTCAGGGTGTCCGGGGGTTTTGGATTCCCACTGACGAAATTGCTTGATGTCGTCGAGGGTGACGCTATCGTAGCCAGTCAAATACATGAGGGCGTACTGTAGCATACAGCCGTGTCCGGCGGAGAGGACGAAGCGATCGCGATTAAACCACTTGGGGTTTTTGGGGTTGAACCGCATGAACCGATCCCACAGCACGAAGGCCATAGGGGCAGCGCCCATCGGCAGTCCTGGATGGCCTGATTTTGCTTTTTCTACCGCATCGATGGCCAAAAAGCGGATAGAGTTGATGCAGAGTTCTTCGAGTGATTGGGTTGCAACAGCCATAATTCTGGTTTTTATATGTACTAAGAGAGAGTGTGTGTGGTCGATTCTGACAGAGGTGCGATGAGCCGAGTTCGATCGACGACTATCGTCTCTACTGTTCAGTTTCGATGGAACTGCCGTGAGGCTGCACTACATATCATCTCACCTGTTGCGATCGACAGACAACTTAATTTTTTAATGTTTCGACCGCTTTGTGCAGTCGATAACAATTGTTGTCTGCTGACTGTTGACTGTTGACTGTTGGGGAGATGGAGTAGGAGGGATGGAGAGGATAGAAGACTTCCGTCAGGATTAAAACCTTACTGACCTTCCGCATCTGTCGATCGCCAGTGTATCTGGATTATCTGACAAATTGGTCTATGTTGACCAGTTATGATAGAGTTTGGTGTTTCTGACATTTTGCAGCTTTGTCACGAACAGGCAAGATGCCTGTTCCACAAAGAGTGAATTTTCTTGTGGGCGTTGCTTTGAGCAACGCCCGATCGCACGATCGCCAGAATAGTGCAAGATGTCAGATATTTGTAATTTTAATCAGGCAATAACTAATGACTCTGAGTGAAGCCGAAGTCCGCAGTCAAAAAGTAGACGAACTGCGATCGCAAGGCATAGAACCGTATCCCAGTGAATCCTACGCGCGATCGCACACAGCCCAACAAGTTCGCGAAATATTTAGTCAGCCGGGAAAAGAACTCGCAAACGGAGAAAGTGACCCCGAAGAAATTCCCCTGCGATTAGCCGGCCGCATCACTTCCAAGCGAGACAGCGGCAAAATTGGTTTCATCGATTTAAAAGACGCCACAGACAAGATTCAACTCAAAATCGAGAAAGCAATCGTCACCGGCGAAGTCGGTTTGAGCTTTGAACAAATTAAAAAATTGCTCGATATCGGCGATTTTGTCGGCGTCGAAGGTATCGGCTGCCGCACCCCCAGGGGAGAACTTTCTATTTTAGTGAGGGAATTAAAGCTTTTATCAAAAGCTACAATTCAATTTCCCGATGCTTATTACGGAATAAACGACCCCGAAGTTTGCCGCCGTCACCGCGAAATGGATTTGGCAAGCAACCAAGATGCGCTCAACCGTTTTATGCTTCGCAGCCGCATCGTTCAAAGCATCCGTTCCTATCTCTGGCAAGCCAATTTTTACGAAATAGAAACGCCAACACTGCAAGCTATTTACGGCGGTGCTGCTGCTAAGCCCTTCATCACTCACCACAATGCTTTAGAGGTAGATTTGTATTTGCGAGTGGCTCCAGAACTGTTCTTAAAAAGAGCAATTTGCGGCGGTTTCGAGCGAGTATTTGAACTAGGGAAAGCATTTAGAAATGAGGGAATTGACAGCACCCACAATCCTGAGTTTACCTCTTTAGAAGTTTACCAAGCTTATGCTGATGTTTTCGACATTTTAGGAGTTGTCGAAGACGTGATGTGTTTCGCAGCGGCGGCGGTATTTGGAGATGTCAAAGAAATTGAAAATCAGGGGGAAACGATTAGTTTAGAACGCAAGTTCGACTACAGCGAAAAATATCCCGGTTTCAACGGCAAACACTGGCAAGTGAAAACGATGGTAGAAGCTGTCAGAGACGAGTTTGGGCTGGATTTTGACAGTTTGGACTTAGAAAGTGCGATCGCCTCTGCAAGCAAGTTAGAATTGCACCTGTCTAAGTTAGAACAACAGAGTTTAGGCTACGTGCTGTATGCAGTTTTTGACAAATTAGTTGTTCCCAAACTAATTCAACCTACATTCATCATCGACTATCCTGTCGAAGTCAGTCCATTAGCAAAAGGACATCGCAGCAAGCCGGGATTTGTAGAACGTTTCGAGCTGTTTATCAACGGTACAGAATACTCAAACGGATTCTCAGAATTGAACGATCCGAAAGAGCAAAGAAAGCGGTTTGAGGAACAGTTAGCGCAGAAAAATGCGGGCGATGACGAAGCGCATCCAATGGATGAAGACTTTATTCAAGCACTATCTTTGGGAATGCCTAACTGTGCGGGGATGGGCATCGGCGTTGACAGATTGGTGATGCTTTTAACTAATACTCAAAGCATCCGCGATGCGGTGATGTTCCCGACAATGCGGCCTGTTAAAGATTGATTGCAATACGGTTCAGTTAAGCTCGATCCCCCCTAGCCCCCCTTAAAAAGGGGGGGACAATAACTTACTTAAAGTCCCCCTTCTTAAGGGGGATTTAGGGGGATCTCCGAGGAATAAATAGCCTTAACTGAACCGTATTGAGATTGATTGGAGTAGGTTTTTTTCAGATGTCTAATACTGTAGTTTAGACTAAAAAATGATTGCAGCCAAAAGTAGCTGCCTTTGAATATCCGGCAAGCTGTTACTCAAAAA
>NZ_JAUBPS010000037.1:0-66969 GCF_036700865.1 Microcoleus sp. S13C4 | reverse complement strand
TAGTTTATCTATTTGTTGGGGATTGAGATGGTTTTTAGCTGGCATTTTTGTAGAGATTGACTAAACTCATTTTTTATGATACCCTATTTAAAGGCACAACAGCTTAGAGATACGGATATCCTGATAGGCGGAGACGGGGCAGACGTATTTGTTTTGAGGCGCTACGTTGAGGCTGACCCTTCCCGTACTAGCGGCGGTGTTAGTTTGGCAAATGCTGACGCGATCGCCGATTTTGCACCCGGTACAGATTTAATCGGTTTGGGCGAAGGTGTCAGTTTTAGCGACTTAAATATTCTGGAAGCTGGAAACGATACTGTTATTCAAGACCGGGTGAGTGGAGAATTTTTCGCTACTCTCAAAGGGGTGAGACAAAGTTCGATCGGTCAGGCAAACTTCACTAATAATATTGGCAGCATTGTTCCCAATCCCCCGCCTCCAGCGCGGACAACGGCTTATGCTTTAACTCCTGCTAATCGGATTGTTGGTTTTAGTCTTTCCAATCCGGGAAGTGTGATCTCAGATTTTCCAGTGACTGGATTACAAGCCGGAGAAAGTTTGCTGGGGATTGATTACCGACCGGCTAACGGCGGACTTTACGGTTTAGGTAGCAGCAATCGCTTGTATACAGTGAATCCGAGAACCGGAGAAGCAAGTCAAGTCGGTAGCGGGCAGTTTGCTGTTCCCCTAACTCCGGGGGCAGCGGGTTTTGATTTCAATCCAACAGTCGATCGAATTCGGTTTGTCAATCAAGCGGGTCAAAACGGTCGCCTCAACCCGGATACGGGGGCAGTAGTCGATTTTGACACGCTGGCGGGGGGAATTCAACTCGACGGGAATTTGGCTTACCGGGCGGGCGATCGCAATTTTGGGTCAACTCCAGCGGCTGCGGCTGCTGCGTACACGAATAACTTTGCGGGCGCAACTTCGACGACGCTGTTTGTAATTGACAGCAATTCAGACGTTTTGGTAAGGCAAGATCCGCCGAATAATGGAGTGTTGAATACGATCGGATCTTTGGGAGTTGATGCCACTAGCATTCTCGGCTTTGATATCAGAAGTATTGGCGGCCGCGAGGTAGCGGTGGCGGCGCTGGAAGTTGGTGGGATTTCGGGCTTGTACAATATCAATTTAAGTAGCGGTCAAGCTTCCTTTGTCGGTCCAATTGCGGACGGGAAACAGATTAACGGTTTGGCTTTGCCTTTGCCTACAGCTTACGCCTTAACTGTCAGAAATGGCGCTGAAACAATTGTCGGTTTTAATGAGGCGGCACCGCGGGCGATTCTCAGCGACGTCGCAGTTACAGGGTTGCAGCCGGGAGAAAGTTTGCTGGGCATTGATTTTCGCCCCGCTAACGGTTTGCTTTACGGTGTAGGTTCCAGCAATCGCTTGTACGCGATCGATCCGGTGACTGGGGCTGCAAGTCAAGTCGGTAGCGGGCAATTTGCTGTTCCCCTAACTCCGGGGGCTGCGGGTTTTGATTTCAATCCGACAGTCGATCGAATTCGGTTTGTAAATCAAGCCGGTCAAAATGCCCGCCTCAACCCGGATACGGGGGCAGTTGTCGATTTTGACACGCTGACGGGGGGAATTCAACTCGACGGGAATTTGGCTTACCGGGCGGGCGATCGCAATTTTGGCAATCCGGGCGCGGCTGCTGGGGCTGCCTATGTGAATAACTTTGCGGGGGCAACTTCGACGACACTATTTGCAATTGACACCAATTTAGACGTTTTGGTGCGGCAAGATCCGCCGAATAATGGAGTGTTGAATACGATCGGATCTTTGGGAATTGATGCAGGTAGCGTTCTCGGCTTTGATATCAGGAGTGTTGGCGGTAACGAGACGGCTTTGGCTGCGATCGATGTGGGCGGAGTTTCCAGCTTGTACAATATCAATTTGACAACCGGTCAAGCTTCGATCGTCGGTCAAATTGGCGACGGCAGGGGATTTAAAGGTTTGGCACTAACTTTGATTTAGATGTTCTTAGTTCCAAATCTGGGATAGTAGTAAGGTGCGAATTTCGCACCTTACAAATAGGGTTAAGGCATAAGTCCTGTTAGTCAAACAAGTTTTGGAAAGCATACCAACCATCGCCGAGATAAAAAATATTTTGATCGCCGTTGTTGCTACCGGGTGCCAAGCTAAAATTTATAGCTTGGAAACCACCGGCTTTGCGAGATAAATCCCGAACGAAACCCTGATGCGCCCACTTACCCTCTATCTCAATTGAGGTGACATTGGTTGTGGTCGGCGAGATTGCCAGATTATCTGGGGCAGATTCAGATTGGTCGTACACTCTGTAGGCACCAATAATCTCAAAAATTCCTATTTTTTGACTCGGATTAAACTCCAATACTTTGTTTTGAGAGGTTGCGACTTTTACTCGCTCGGCTAGTTTTTCTAATGCCGGCTTGTAAAGCGTGAAATTGAACCATAATAAAAGATGTGTTGCCCAAATTAGTGACAAAATCCATGCTAGCAATGGATTTATCCACCAACGAAACTGTTTCAGCCATAGACGTGCATTGATGAGACTGTACACCCAAATTAGCAAGATTGACACCAAAAGCAACCAAGCTAAACTATCCCAACTAAAATTACATAATGAAGATAATAAATTTAAAGGAATGTACAAAATAAAGTTGACAGGAGCTAGGATAATGTTAGTTAGATTTATAGGGTCAAGAATTTGATAGCTTGGCGACAAAAAGCAGCATAAGATAGTAGCGAAAGAGAAAAAGGCTATGCTATTGCAAATCTTCCCGGTCGATACTTTTAATCTTGAAATAATTTTCATTTTTTATTATTCCTGAAGTTGTTGATGTTTTCTCTATTTTAAACTATAATAAATTTAGGAGTTACGCACAAACTCTATCTGTAGGGCTGGCCATAAGCACTTTACCCCCTACAAATAGTGCAAAAATTGCACCTTTGCGTAAGTCCCTACAATTCATCGCCAATCTGAACAGCTAAAACATAAGATGTTATCTCAAGTTTTTTACTTGCTGCGTTCTCGTGCTGACGGCAAATATATCAGCGCTTGTCCCAATCCAGATTCGGCGGTGAGTTACCTGCTGATGTTTCGCGAAGACTATGACGCTTTGAGCTATCTCAACGCCCACGCTGCTGATGTTGCCGATCGATTCGGAGTAGAATCGATTTCCGGTTCTCAGGTAAAAAAGCTACTCGAACGTTGGGGCTTTAACGGTTTGGGCATTGTTCAAGACCCGCTGTTACCGAATATTGAGTTTTTATTGACAAATAATTGACAATTGACAAGATTTGCGCTTCACCCGGTTTCTGGAAGAAATCGGGTTTTTTTGTCAAGTTTTGAGCCGATCGCCCGATCGAGCTTGTACACTTCTGTGCCCCATATCTAGTGCAAATTGTCAAATATATTAACCTTTTACCCTAAATCTGAATCCTGTTGTATATTCGTAGTCTGTTGATATATTCCGACACGTCAGTACACAACCTATGGTTCGAGAATTAGAGCGATCGAGTGCCCGCGAGAAACGCAACCTGTCCGATTTTCCCGAAACAGCACCCGCAGCCAATCCAGTATTTTTTAGGACTTACAGCCGCCGTACCGAGAGAGGGCGGGAGACTTGGGAGGAAGTGTGCGATCGAACAGTCAAGGGGCTGCAAAAGCTGGGAAACCTCACCCCCGAAGAAACACAACTGCTGCACCGGATGCAAAACCAGCTCAAAACCCTCGCTTCAGGCCGCTGGCTGTGGGTAGGTGGCAGCAAATGGATTGAACAACCAGAGAATTTTTCCGGGGCATATAATTGCTCCTCAACAAATATTCTCGACTGGCGTTCCTTTGGTTTGTTGATGGATTTGGCAATGATGGGCTGCGGCACTGGGGCAGTCTTGGAACCACAATATATCAACCAACTGCCGCCGATTCGCAACCGTTTAACCCTAACCATGCAAGGCGAAATTGGCTCTACACCCGCCCCGTTGCGCCGTCAAGAAACAGAAGTAAAAATAGCAGAAAAAACCGCAACTATTTATGTCGGAGATTCTCGCCAAGGTTGGGTAAACTCCTATCAAACTTTGCTGGAATTATCCACAGATGAAAGATTTGCAGGAGAAGTTCAAGTATTCATCGATTTGAGCGATGTTCGCCCGGTGGGAGAACCTTTAAAAGGTTTTGGGGGAGTAGCCAATCCGGTGAAATTGCCCGACCTTTATCAGCGCTGCGCCGCAATTTTGAATAAAGCTTTAGGGCGGCAGTTAAATTCAGTTGAATGCTGCATTTTGATAGATGAAGCGGCGGTCACAATCGTCGCAGGAAATATTAGAAGATCGGCCGGAATGCGTCAGTTTTCTTTTGATGACGAACTGGGGGCAAATGCTAAAAATAATTTGTGGCAACAAGATGATAACGGCAACTGGAGAATAGACCCAGAACGTGATGCCCTTCGGATGGCAAATCATACCCGCGTTTTTCATTCAAAACCTACATTAGAAGAATGTATTGATGCTGTCCGCAAACAGTATTATTCGGGTGAAGGAGCAATTCAATGGGCTGGTGAAGCTGTAGCTAGAGCTAACGTTGACTTAATTCCAACGCCAAGTCTTAAAATTGAGTTTTTGACAGCTTACGCACAAGGAAAAGCTAAACAGTGGTTGCAGGAACGCTATCCCGATATGACTACTGAGGAAATAGAGCATCGGTCAGTTCGTGTGGGCTTAAATCCTTGTGGTGAAATCATCGGCTCTAATTTTCACTGCAATTTGGCGGAGGTTCACCTCAATCAAATTGACCCTTACAACTTCAAAGAACAGGAGGAAGCTTTCAGGGCGGCGGCTCTATCTGTAGCGGTACTTCTCAATCACAAATTTAGCGAACCCCGCTATCAATACAGCCGCGAACTAGACCCGATTGTCGGCGTATCTTTCACGGGATTGTTCGATTTCTTCGTTCATGCTTTTGGCGTTGAGTGGCTGCGCTGGTGGGTGGAAGGCCGCCCGCAAACTCCGCAAGGAATCGCTTTTAAACAGCGGGAAGAAGAGTATTTGAGTGGCTGGCGCGAGATTGTCGATCGCGTAGTATGGGATTATTGCGATCGCCATTCCTTAAAACGCCCAAATCGCTGCACAACCGTTCAACCATCGGGTACTAAATCTCTGCTGACAGGTGCTTCCCCCGGCTGGCATCCGCCGAAAGCCCAGCGTTTCATTCGCCGAATCACTTTCGGCAAAAACGACCCCGTAGCCCTCGCCTGCATCGACTACGGATACAACGTGATTCCGTCTCAATCTGACAAAGATGAAAACGGCAATTTGCTGAACAATCCCTTCGATGAACGCTGCACGGAATGGCTGGTAGAAATACCCGTTGCCGTAAGTTGGGCTGATTTACCAGGTGCTGATGAAATTGACATTAACAAATTCTCAGCGGCGGCACAAATGGACTTTTATATGCAGGTGCAAAAGTTCTATGTGCGACATAACACCAGCGCCACTATTGAGTTGCGGGAAAATGAAGTGGAAAGTTTGGGTACGCGGATTTATGAAGCGATTCGCGATGATGAAGGTTACATTTCCGCAGCGCTTTTAGCTCGGTTTGATGCTCTTGAAACTTTCCCGCGTTTGCCCTTTGAACCGGTGAGCAAGGAAATTTACACCAAGATGGTGGAAGAGACTTTAGCGCGCCGCCAAATAGATGTTTTTCATGCGGCACTAAGTCGCTATGACTTAGGTGAAATGATGGATTCGGGGCCGGCGGGTTGCGATTCTGATAAGTGTTTGATGCCGGAGACTAAGGCTATGTAATAGCCAATAGCCAAATCCCCGACTTCTGAAATTACTTCGATGTTTCACGAACATAACCAGAAGAAGTCGGGGATTTTATTTCTCAACCATTCACATAATAATCCCGCGTTCCCTTTGCATTCATCGCTTCTCCGAGTCTATTTAACCCGTACACATAAGCAGCAGTTCTCATGGAAACTGACAATTCCTGAGATTTTTTCCAAATTGCCTCAGTTTCTTCCACCATTTTATGCTTCAACCGCTGATTGACTTCCTCCAGCGTCCAATAAAGTCCGCTGCGATTTTGCACCCACTCAAAATAACTAACCGTTACGCCTCCGGCATTGACTAAAATATCAGGGATTACCTGAATTCCCCTCGCTTCTAAAATCAAATCAGCAGCAGAATCAATCGGCCCGTTAGCTACTTCAAAAATAAACTTAGCTTTAACATCATTAACGTTGGCTTCAGTTATTTGATTCTCCAAAGCTGCTGGAACCAGCACGTCTACATCTAATGCTAAAAGCTGTTCATTTGTCAAAATTTCGTGTTCGATAATATTGCAAACCGAACCTTCGCAGTAAAGAGCTTTGATACCTTTGTGAGAGTCTTTAAAGCCTCGAATACTGGGGATATCCAGCCCTTGTTTAGCATAAATTCCCCCTTGGGAATCGCTGACAGCAACAATTTTGTAACCTGCTTTCCAGAGCAGTTCAGCTATTTCGGCACCCGCATTACCAAAACCTTGTACCGCTACAGTTGTGTCTTGAGGATTTAGCTCAAATTTGGGTAGAATAGTTTGTACTACAAAAAAAGCACCCATTGCTGTTGCGGTATCTCTGCCCAAACTGCCGCCGATTGTCACTGGTTTACCAGTCACCACCGCTGGAGAAAGCTGCCGTTTAATAATATTGTACTGATCCATCATCCAACCCATAATCATGGGATTGGTGTAGACATCGGGCGCGGGAATATCGACATCGGGACCGATGAAATCTGCGATCGCATCGACATAGCCCCGGCTCAACCGTTCCAATTCCAGTTTGGACAATTCCTTGGGATTGAGAGTAATTCCGCCCTTAGCTCCTCCAAAAGGCAAGTTCAAAACTGCACATTTAAAAGTCATCCAAAATGCTAAGGATTGCACTTCATCAAGGGATACTCCAGGATGATAGCGCACTCCTCCTTTAGACGGGCCTCTGGTATTGTCGTAGCGCACGCGATAACCTTGAAAAATTCGCAGGGAACCGTCGTCCATCCGCACGGGAATCGATACAATTAAACTGGATTTGGGATATTTCAGCCGTTCGATCGTATCCTCGGAAAGTGACACATATTTTAAGGCTCGTTCTAATCGGCGACTGGCATCGGCAAATAATGAATCAGACATAAGAAGTTAGTTGACTGTTGACTGTTGTCAGAAAAAGGCTTCGGGTGCTTAAGCTAATTTAATCACAATCCTGGTTGAATGCTGCCTCCTTTCTTCTGACAACAGTCAACTACCTTGTGTCGATCGACAATCTCGCAGTGCCAAGCAGCGATTAAGCAGATACGCTTACAATAGAGAGTGATATTTAACCTCAAGCCGCAATTTGAGTTCGATCGCTCAAATCACAGCCAGCCATCAGGGGAATTAAATTCTGAAATAGATCGAGGCTTTAGCTGACGTTAGAAACTGAATTATTATTATGGTTGGACTCCTAGCCGCACTCTCAGCGTCTGCGGCAGGGGGTATGAGAATTGCCCTGCCCCTGCTGTTAATTGGTTTGTTGCGGATTGACAAACTTTGGTCGGAAATACCCTTATTGTCGGGGGTTCCCCCCCAAGTGGCTATCACCATCTTGGTGAGTTGGTCGCTGTTAGAGTTATTTGCTTCTAAAACTTTTGTAGGACAGCGGGTACTGCAAATTGTGCAAATTATTTTCAGCCCCATTGTAGGAGCAATTATGGGAATTGCGATCGCTCAAGTAAGTTTGATCGACGAAATTATTGCTCACCCTTGGATGCTGTGGATTATTGGTGTTGTCGGAGGTTTGTTGGCTTTAGTGCTGCAACTGGTACAAGCAGGATGGTTTTATCGGCTGCGGGGTTTGCCGATTTGGGTGATTTTCCTCCAAGATGTTCTGTGCATTTCCTTGGTTTTGTTTGCCTTTGACGCACCGCGACAGGGAGGGTTAGTTGCGATGATGCTGCTGTGGCTGGCAATTCGCAGTTCTAAAGAGTGGTATCGCTGGTACAAAAGTCAGGGAATACCGGGCGATAGGGGAAATCCCCGCCACCGCAAGCGCGATCCTGATTAGTTAGTGATTAGTTATTGGTAATTAGTTATGACTTATTAGTCATATCATTTACGGTTGTTTCGGAATGATTTAACCGCAGAGACCGCAGAGGGCGCTGAGGAAGAGAAGAGAGAGATGAATACTTCCGATACCCACGAATTTTATATCATTAGTCATTTGTAACAACAGTCAACTGTCAACAGTCAACTGTCAACAGTCAACTGTCAATTTAAAGCAATCCGATCGAGTGTAGCGGGCCCTGACCCGTAATTAATTCCAGCAATAATGCCACAAAACCAATCATCGCCACACGACCGTTCCAGACTTCCGCCCCCGTGGTCAAACCCCACTCCCACTGCTCTTGAGGGTACATTTTCACTGTCTTGGAAGGACGTATAACATCCGAGAATTTAACGCTGGGAGATTCGATCGACTCGATGACTAAATCGGCCAAGGCTTCAATAAACACTGGATGAGTATTCAGGGCGGGCACTCGGTAGAAATTTTTAATCCCCGATTCTTCGGCTAATTCTCGATACTCCATGTCAATTTCTTGCAGAGTCTCGATGTGTTCGGAAACAAAACTAATCGGAACTACCAACAAATCTTGGACTCCATTTTCTGCCAGTTCGGTAATGGCGTCTTCGGTGTAAGGCTTGAGCCATTCCACCGGGCCAACCCGACTTTGATAAGCTAGAGTGTGTTCGTTCGATCGGTTCAAATGTTCCATAATCAAACGAGTGCAATCTTCAATCTCGCGCTGATAGGGGTCTCCAGCCTCTTCTACGTAGCTGAGGGGGACGCCGTGGGCGCTAAAAAAGATGTGAACTCGATCGGGATTCGGATTGTGGTCTAGTTCTTGGGCTATCAGTTCCGACATTGCCTGAATGTAGCCGGGCCGCTTATACCAAGAAGGAATCGCGGTATATTCGATATCTTTGAGGGCTGGATCTTTGCCCCACATTTCTTCTAGCTGCCGGAAGCTAGAACCGCTGGTGCTGATGGAAAATTGAGGATACAGCGGCAAGATTGTCAAATGTTCGATGCGATCGCGCTTAATTTTGGCGATCGCCTCTTCGGTAAAAGGATGCCAGTAGCGCATCCCCACGTATACTCGAGCATCCTGTCCCTTTTCTTGCAAGAGTTCTTGCAGGGCTAGGGCTTGTTCCTCGGTAATTCGCCGCAAAGGAGAGCCGCCCCCGATTTGGCGGTAGTTTTCCTGGGATTTTTGAAAGCGCAGGGTCGAAATCAACCAGGCGAGCGGTTTTTGCATCCACGGAAACGGGATGCGAATGATTTCCGGGTCAGCAAACAAGTTGAACAGGAAAGGACGGACATCCTCGATTTGATCTGGCCCGCCCAAGTTTAATAGCAATACTCCCACACGACCCATAGCGGTTACAGCTCTCCCATCGTCTCAGTTCTGTTACTTATCTTTATCATATGACTTAATAATATCTTATGTCGATAACAAGGTATACATAATTTTGACTGTGGCAACAATTTTTAGAGATTTAAGTTATCGGTATCAGTGGCTCTACGATGCGATCGCGCGTCTTGCTGCTTTGAGCGTAGGCGGCGATGCTCGTTTGGGCCAACTAGCAGTGTAAAATTTGACCGTGAGCGCGGAAACTAAAGTTTTAGACCGTTGCTGCGGTAGCGGTAAAACTAGGCAATTTCTGGTGCAATATTCCCAGGATGTCACAGGACTTGACGCTTCGCCATTATCTCTGCAACGGGCAAAGAAAAATGTGCCATCAGCGAATTATGTAGAAGCTTTTGCTGAGTTGATGCCTTTTCCCGATTGTCAGTTTGACAGGAGTACACAGCAGCGTTGCGATGCACCAAATGCGATCGGGGCAATTGCGACAAATCTTTGAGGAAGTATACCGTGTCCTCAATTCCGGTGGTCTATTCATTTTGGTAGATTTTCACTCGCCCACAAATCCGGTATTTAGGCCAGGGTTGGCTGTATTTTTGTGGTTGTTTGAGACTGAAACTGAATTGGGGAGTTTGTTGGCAGAGGTGGGATTGCGATCGTACAATTCCGAAGAAGCTCAACAACCAAAACTTTATGCTGGCGGCAGCATTCAAGTAATCCAAGTTCAAAAGTCCTTAGTCAGCAGTCATTAGTAATGGACGCGCCAATTATTGACTAAATACTGCTGACTTCTTACTTTTAAACGGAGAAATATTTACTCATCGCTAATGCTTCATAACTAATGACTAATGAGTAATGACTAAAAAAACTTTTTCGCTTCTGCCAAAGCCGCCTCAAACTTCAGCAATACATCCTTTTCTGTGTGAATAGCTTTCTCTTGTTCCAGCAGCGGGCGGCCAAAGCGAAAAATGCCGTCCTGTTCTACGTGGTCTACATAAGGCAGCGTTTCTGGATGCGGCAAAAATTTTCGGCCTATCGTGTACGGCGTGTGGAAAGAAAAACTAAAATCGGGAAACTTATCGCTCTTGATTTCCAGGTAGTAAAGCGAGTAATAATCTTTGATGTCGGAGTACACGCATTCGCGGCACTTATTTACCAATTTGCGGTTCTGATAGAAAAAATCCCACTTATCCCAATAGTAGCCATCTTTCATCATTTCCTGGTGGTCGTCGCACAGTTCGAGATATAATTTGTCAGCATCCGCCGGACGGTAGAAGTAAAGCATGGCATAGGGCATCTCAATCAGTAACTTGACTGCTTGATTTTTTCGCTGGTACCATTCTTGTTGGTGAGTTTCGTAGACTTCCTTATATTTAATTGCTTTAAAGCTGTTGAGCTGATTTTCTTTGGCCCAGCGCGACGCCCAAACTGTCCAGTAAGCTAGCTGGAAGGTTGCTGAAATTTCCGCCGAACCTTGTTCTTTCCAGTCGGCAATGATTTTTTCCCACTCGGAACTAAAAGCTACTCGGGATTGTTCGTTTTCGGCGGGGTTTTCTGTATTGATTGGGGAGGCTGTTGGGCGATTATTTTTAATCAGCCCTTTGGGTTCTTTGCGCCAATTATTAATATCGGTTGGCGTTAGACTTAAGATGAATCTTCTGTCGTGAACGGGATATTCTAAATGGATTCCTGATTTGCGGAAAGAGCGGTATTCTAGAACAGGGAGTTTGTCTTGTTCAATCCACTGCTGGCGTTCTGCTGGCGAACACTTGAGTATTGTTTCTAATTCTACCGGATCGACGGCTAATTCACTTTTGAATGTCTCCCAAAATCTTTCTTGTTCGGCTGGATTTGCTTCCAGCAGGGATACAATTCGGTTGACGAGATGATCAGTTTGGTCTTGGCAATTTTCGGGAAGTCCTAAGAAGTCGAGGAGTTTGGTCTTGAGTATTCGTCTGGCAGAGATTAGCTCGGCTAACATGAGAAGCTCCAGTAGAGTCATGACTTGCGCCCTTGAACTGGCAAGATTTGCACAAGTCTTATATATCTTAATAGATTCTCCTGGGTTGTCGGCAATTGAAATGTCCGCGCGAGCGAAGCTATCCCGATCGCGCCTGCGGGCCCGTTGCGCTAGGGAATCGCCCAACCTCCGCCCCCTCCCTAAGCCAAAATACTCAAAACAAGGGCAAAAGACAGATCGACCTTTTGCCCTGATTGGCTCAAACTCATATGTTGCACCATTCTCAATTACTTGTTTGGGAACAGGCAAGATGCCTGTTCCACAAAATATAAATTTTCTTGTGGAACAGGCATCTTGCCTGTTGCTGACAATGGTGCGAGATATCAGCTAAAATCGATAATTGCGATCGCGCACCCACAAACTCACAGGCACAGCATGGCCTGTTTTGTCAACCTTTACTTCTACCAAAAAAGATTGTCGCTGCTTCCTTTGAGCTTCGCTAATCTCCTGATTGACTTTTTCCCTTTCATCTTCTGGCATATAATAAGTTTCTAAGCCGTATTCCATCTGCCAACCGTTATATTTGCCCTTAATTGCGATTTGATTGGCGGGCAAATTGCCGGGATTTTCTCGACTGACGCGGACGGGTTTCCAAGCTTGGGGGCGGCCGGGATTAGTCGCGGTTTTGGGCGCTTCTAAGATTACATAAAAACTGGTTTGTGGCTTGACATTGTGCGTATTTTGGGGACAATTAACGCCGGGCGGACAAGGTGTTTTTTCGGCAGATAAATCTTTCCAGCCGGGGAGTTTTTGGAGATTTGTGCTAGCGGAAATATCATAGCTCAAAACTTGGTAATATCCGCGCAAAAAGTCGTAAGGGTCTACTGGTACTGTTTGCAGGACAACTGTTTTGCCAGTCATAAAAGTGTAAACTGCGGGAGCGGGTACGGCGGCAATTAGTCCGATTTGCAAGAGTAAAGGAACCCACAGCCGCCACGCGGGAAGGCGTTTTGCTTCCGGGGGAAGGGTGAATGATGGGGGATTAGCGCTGGTATCTGCTATTTCGGAACTTTTATCTGTGAAATCTGGATTTTCGGTGTTCATATTGGGAATTGGAAATTGGTTCGCAGAATAATATCGTTGACCTTTGAATCGGCATAATCATTTTCCGAGTGCAGTGCAAGCGGGACGATCGCACTCTAGTAGAATGCTCCTATTCATCGGGGATTTTTGCGAAGTGGCGCTCGAACCACAAACCAGCAGCAATTACGCCTATTCCGCACAAAACAAATACAAAAGATTTGAGCAACAATTCTGTGTTATATTCAAAGACTCGGCTGATAATTTGCAGGGTGATTAATACCATGCCTCCCCAAAAAGTCCGGCGGTTTCCTAAAGCTAAGCCTTCTCGGATTAAGCCGACAGCGAGCAAAAATAATAAAACATTGAACAGAAAAGTCGCTAATTGAGGAATGGGGGTAAAACTGAGGTGAAAAAGCGGTATAAAGGCGCTGGCGAGGATTAAAATGCCGATCGCACTTGTAGTCAAATCCACTGCTTTTTGTCTTGGTCGCCGCAGTTCCAAACGTCCCAAGCGCAGCCACTCAAACACCGTGAAACCGCCCAAAACAGCCACATTTGCCAGCAAAACCCAATCCGGCTTAGTTGGCGCAGGATTCGGCGAATCTTGCCACAACCAGTGGAAAGAAAGAAAATAAAATAAACTGGCGAGAAACAGCAGTGCTAAACAGCGGGCGGTAGGTTGAAACAGCTTGCTGCGTACCTTCGGCCAGATTGCATCGTCGTATCCCCACAGCAAAGCGGGCGGTAGGGCGCAAAAAATTGCTGTACCCCAGGTTAGATTTAAGCCTTGGACGATAGAAACTTGTAGGGAAAAAATTATCGCGATCGCACCTATGGCAAAAATAGCACGCGATCGACACCAATAAGCCAGCGGCACAAACATTATACTGGCTGCGATCGGCATTTGCCGCACCAAAACTTCCAGCCAAGAAAACTCGACTTTGGAAGACCAATCTAACACGGCAAGCCAATAGCCCAAACCGATTAAAAGTGCGGACAAAACGCCCAAGGAAGTCAACCGCAAACTGTAAGCCATTCCGAGCACGCCGATTCCCCAAGCAAGGAAAAGTCCGTAGGAAGAACCGCCAATATGGAACATTTGCGCCATCAATGCCATATTTGCTCCTAAAATCAGAGATCCTAACAGCAACAATCCTTCACCTAGGAGTTTGTTTCGCCCTTTTGTTGCGGGCATATTGGGAGGGGAGTTTTGGCTGCGGGATGGGGGAATTCGCCACAGATAGAAACCTGCTGCATTGACTGCTACGAAAAGACTTAGCAGCAGTGCAACTCTCACTTCGCGCGACCAAACTTGCCAGTTTGCGGCTACAAAGGTGATGACTCCTATACCGAGGAGAATGCCGCCGAGACTGATGAGAATGCTGAGGAAACGGTTGCGGGAGGCGGTTTCGAGTGTGTTGAATTGGTAGCGTTCGGAAAGTTGTTGGTAGAATGAAGTGTCGATGAGTCCTTCTGCTTGCCAGAGTTTGGCTTGTTCTCGCAACTCGCGTCGAAATTTATCTGAAATCATTGTTTATATTCCAGAGGATTTGAACTGTGATAGTTTTTAATATGTCACTTGTGGGTTGATTGTCGATGGAGGCTGGGACACCTGCTGAACTTGCACAGCAGATTTGATTGATATCCTTCGGCTGTTGAAACCGTTTCTACATAAATAAATTCCCAGCAGAAAGGAACGAATAAATCAAGGAATGTAATATTATGGTACAAGCTCAATCTAAAAAATTAACTTTTGACGAGTACCTTAATTACTCAAATGATACGGGTCAACGCTATGAGTTAATGGATGGGGAGTTAAGAGCTTTACCACCAGAATCTGAACCTAATAATTTCATTGCTAACTATCTATTTTTCTATCTTGCTAGCAGCGGGCTAGTGCCACTCAGGCTGATTAAAACGCATAATTGCGAGGTTCAAGTTGCCGTTTTGCGATCGGGAGATGCCGCCAACCGCTACCCCGATTTGATAATTCTGGAACCTGAACACATTCCGCTGACAGCAAACAGGCTAACTATCACTTTCGATATGTTGCCTCCTCGGTTTGTTGTGGAGGTAGTGAGTCCGGGTAGAGTGGGCAGGGATCGGGATTACGATCCTCTTCGAGGGCTTCGCCAACGCAAACGAGCTCAGTACGCAGCGCGGGGCATCGCAGAGTATTGGGTTATCGATCCAATAGAAGAAGTGGTGACGGTTTTGCGGCTTGAGGACGGGCAATATTTTGAGGTTGGGGTGTTTCGGGATGGAGAGGCGATCGTATCTCCGATGTTTCTACAGCTAAGTTTGACGGTTCAACAGATTTTGAGTGGAGAGGTTGAAGGGCGGATCGATAGCTAATTGGTTAGCATTCATCTAACCACCTACCGATTAGTGAAAATCTCCACCCTCAACCTGATTAAGGTCATGTTTCAATCCCTGATAGGGATTTAGGTTGATTGCAACTTGAATCCGTTCAAGGCTCTATGAGAGAATTTGGGGTATTTCCCCGCCTAGAGCCTGTAAGTATTGAAACCACATCAGGAAACCTTCATATCCTGATTTAGAACGTCAAACATCTATAAAGTAAGCTAAGATAGCAACCTCTACCTTAGTTCTCTCTATCCGAATCGAATAAAGAGTCATCAATACCCGCCTTGCTAAAAATCAAATTCACAAAATCGTAAATATTGATAGCTTGAGTCCCAAATCGCATGAAATTGTCATCCACAGGATAATAACCATTGTATTCATCTCCTGCGTGATTAGATACTGCCCCTCGAACAATAAGTTCTAATTGTTCTCGAAGTTGAAGTATGGGCATCACGTCTCTACACTCAGCTCTTTCCAGAAACTCTAATAAAGCTTGTTGACAACGATAGATGGCAGCACCAACTAAAAATGAATTACCTCCAAAATCGATTACCCAATTATTCCGATAGGTATCATATATGCGCTCAGCGTGTTTCCGCGCACGAACTAGAGAACCACTAGGATGATCCCAATACGCCGATTCCCTAATAAACTCTTTAGCAAGCTCTAACTCTACCTCACCCTGTACTAAAAGCTGTTGTAATCGAGTCCTAGAAACATTAATTACTGTTCTCCTCTGTTCTTCCTGCCGTCTCTGTGCTTCTAATTGTCTCTGTTCTTCCTGCCGTTTCTGTACTTCTAGTTGTCTCTGTTCTTCCTGCCGTTTCTGTACTTCTAGTTGTCTCTGTTCTTCTAGTTGTCTCTGTTTTTCAGCTTCTTCTGCTAATAATTTATTCTCAATACGTTCGTCTTCATTACTCCAAAGATCATCTTCTAATGTACTTATTTCTTTGTTTAATTCTCGATTTATCAAACTAAATTTTTTTCTTAAAGCAGTTATTTTAGCTTCAAGCTCATTCATCATTTCAGTAGTAATAGGTTTGCATTCTATCAACCACCTGCCAAGCATTTCCTCAATCTTTTTCACTTCTTCTTTATCAAAAGTTATTACACTAGCTTCTTTGTTTTTCACACCATTTCTCGTTAAATTCTGGCTTCCTATAGTGGCAAACCTACCAGGGGCTATAATTATTTTCGCATGAAGTCTTGGTAAATGATAAAGTTTACATCCGCATTGATGTAAAGTTTTTAATGTTTTTAATGACGAAGCACCAGAAACAAAATTACGAACTGAAAAGATTGTGTATACTTCACATTCAGTGTAGTTTGACCCTTTCAAAATGGCTTCTGCTGTTTTTGATGTCAGGTAAGGGGAAAGAATTATCACCTTATCATCTACTTTCTTAATTTCTGTGTGCCAGCGACGGCTAATATTTCTTAAATAGTAATAAGGTGGTTTTCTCATACTTTAATTTTCTGACCTAAGACTGAAAAATATTACAAGTCCACAGTTTGAAAACAAAATCAATAAGATAATAAAAAATACTTCGGTTAAATCTGAAGTGTTCTTTATATTAAAACACGATAAATTTTTCTTTTTTTTATTTAAGGAGAAGTATTCAATACTGTTACCCAAGCAATAGCGATTATATCATAAGGAAATTTACACTGTTTTAAACAATCCCAAAGTTGTTTAAAAAAAGAATCTGCGGTTGTCACCGAACTTAAATACTTGGGAGCTTCAGTATTTAGGAAATCTGAATCGCTTAAAGCTTCCTGATTGATATTAGTTGAATATTTTTCCTTAAACATTTTACTAATACATTTCCGAATTAAAGAGTAATAAGCTGAGTTTTCAAAAACATCTTTTGGGGCAAGGAATGTCATAACCTCTTTAAAATCATTATAAAGATGTGTAATATTATCATCTTTATAAACTGACATGATAACCGTTTTATTTAATCCACAATTAAAAGTATTGTCACAATTTTTTTTCGCTTCTTTTATACTGTTTTCACTACCTTCAATTATTAATTTCTTAATATCTGCTCTAGTGACCATGATTTTACCCCTGTAAAAATAAGATTTACAATTAAACACTATCATTTCTCAAATCGGTTGGCAATAACATAAATGGTTTACACTGAGACACTCGACACAACCACGCTAGACCTGCAAGCGCTCCGATGCGTCGGTAGATATTAAAACTACCATTTCAATACCGACCTATCAACAGGCAAAATTTTCAACACACCTCAAAACCTTTCACAGCAAGCAATACAGCATTTGCGTCCGGCAGATTTTTCATAAAAAGCCTTAAACCCATACTACGCAACTGATACAGCCGAAAAAAATTGCCCCATCAAAAAAACACCTACCCCTAGGCGCAAATTTTATCCTTCAACCCGATTCAAATTCCAGTCGTAAGGCAAAAAAACGATCGCCCATCCATCACCCACAGCCGCCTCGGGCCCCAAATAACCGCCCACATACTCAGCCACCGAACCCGCCGCTTTTACAAAATCCTCGCCGTACCATTTAAAAATCTTGCTCAAATAAAGCGTCTTTTTCTCGGCCTCATATCGCACCTTATCAGGATTGTGAATAAAACGGCTCGCATCCGCTTCTAGTTGAGTCCGTACCGACTCCGGGAAATAAGCCCCCCGGCGCAGCAGCGGGCACCCGACAGAAGCGCAAACTAATGCAAAATGGATGCGCGGTTCGGCAAATTCCGGCCGCAAAATGCCGTGTTCGATTTGATTGAGACTGTACTTTTTGCCGCCAATAATCGAATTTGAACGAGTGAAAAAATCCAAAAAACTCAGCCAGTTGGGAATTCCCAAAATTTTGGGACGGATGGACGCGATCGGATATACTTCCAGAACTTGAGAAATTGCGATCGCATTATACGCATTCAGCCACAACGCCAGCCGCGCATCCGCATCAGTACCATCCGCCAAATCCACATCCGCCAAACTTTCCAGCCACGCCCTCAAAACATCCGCCCCCTCAGCTTTCCAGCCCCGATAATTGACGCGGCCGAAATCGTCAACGTAGCGTTGCAGCAACTCGTCCCAAATCGTAAAGTCGATCGTACCGATCATTTATTACTACCCCTAATATAAGGCGGGCATTGCTTTAGCTTCTGCATCTATTTAATACTACCGTCAACCCAAAAAATACCTCCAACGGTAGGATTTTTTAGATTAGACCCGTCAAACGGGCTCTGGATTAAATTAGCTTGAGTAAAATTAGCGCCTTGTAAATTAGCTTGCCACAAAGAAGCACCGCTCAAATTTGCCCTCGATAAATTAGCTGCCCTAAAATTTGCTTCTCTCAAATCAGTCCCTTGCAAATTGGCATTTGCTAAACTCGCGTACCGCAGGCGAATGCCGATAAAATCGCCGCCCGGACACTGGTTAGTTTACCGCAACTAATTGATTTGCTGCGGGTTAGGTGCAATCACTGGTGTAGCCAACCCCAAAATCATTCCCCATGAAACTGCTCCCAAAGTTACAGATTTCCTGCTCTTTACATTCTACAATCTTAAAAGATTCTTAATTTCAATTTCAACGGGGATCGGTTTCTTCCGGCACAACACCAATCCCACTTTGAGCTGCATTTTTTTAAATTCCCCTTACCTCCATAACACACTATGACGGATCAAACCAACTTTTTCGATAAACTGTTAGCGGCTGTTGAAAGCAATCAAAGTTTGCTTTATTTAGCCCTCGACCCCGACCCGGAAACCTTGCCCGCCCTGGTTTCCATGACTGGGGAAGAGACTCAAACTTTTGTAACTGATTTGTTGTCAAAGCTAAAAAGTGCGATCGACCAAACAGCCGATTTAATCTGTGCCTGCAAAATCACCCTCGGTTTTTACCAATCTCTCGGTATTCCCGGTTGGGCATTGCTGCAAGAAATTTTAACAATTATTCCCCCTCACCTGCCAGTAATTTTAGATGCCAAACACTGCGATTTAAATACCAGCACAGTGTTTGCCAAAATTGTATTTCAAGACTGGCGAGTTGACGCTATTACTTTAAGTCCCTATCCCGGATTCGACCAAGTAGCGCCTTTTTTGTTATACGCTGGAAAAACTGTTTTTGTCCTCTGTGGCACCGCCAACCCCTCAGCGGCGGATTTGCAAGAATACCCGACGCCAGACAACCCTTTGTACTTGCAATTAGTCCGACTCTCTCAAACTTGGGGAACTCCCGAAAAACTCGGTTTAGAAGTAGGAGTAATGCCGGATATGTTAGCCCGCATCCGCAAAGAGGCTCCTGAACGCTTAATTTTAGTCGAAGGAGACATCCCCGTAGAAAATGACCTCACAGAAGAAAACGACCTCGCACAACTGCTGGCGGCTGGTTTAAGCAAGAATGGTGAAGATTTATTGCTGCCAGTCCCCCCAAGTTTATTAGCCGAGAAAGAGCCGCGCCGAGAAATTGAGAAATTGCGGGATAGTATTAATAAACAGAGGCTGCGGGCGATCGAAGGTAGTCCCACTTGCGAACTGTGGCTGCCGGATGTTTGCTTTTTGCAACCGGAACCTCACCGCGATTTAATCTTGCAACTTTATGACATCGGCTGCGTAGTTTTTGGCGACCACGTACAAGCATCGGGCGCCGTATTTCCATATTACATCGACTTGCGGAAAATAATTTCTATTCCGCAGATTTTCCACCAAATTGTCAGCGCTTATGCAGACATTCTCAAGGATTTAAAATTCGATCGCATTGCCGGAATTCCCTACGGTTCTTTACCCACAGCAACCGGTTTAGCCTTGCGGATGGAACGCCCGATGATTTTCCCGCGCAAGGAGGTGAAAACTTACGGGGCGGGCAAATTGATTGAGGGGCATTTTCAGGCAGGAGAAACGATTGTCGTAGTCGATGATATTTTGATTAGTGGCAAAAGCGTGATGGAAGGCGCGGCTAAGTTAAAATCGGCTGGGTTGAATGTGGAAGATATCGTGGTATTAATCGACCACGAACAGGGAGTCAAAGATAAGATGCAGGCCAACGGTTATCGCGCACATTCTGTGCTAGCGCTTTCGGAAATTGCTCAAACTTTGTATCAAGCAAATCGCATAGATACCGAGCAATTTCAGCTTTTGACAGCCGAACATTAAACCCCAATTCCTGTAGGGGCGGGTTTTACCAACCATAATTGCCAAAAATTAATAATCTTATAAACCCGCCCTCACCCAACGGTAAGCCTCAATGTACATTTTTTACCTGCGCTCAAAGTCAAGGTTGATATAGGTTATTAGTTGTGTGGGGGCGGGTTTATGAGGTTGTGTGTGTGCGTGGAATATTATTCGTAAAACCCGCCCCTACCAGACCATCGATCAACCTTGCAAAACTTCAATTAAAGCATTGCCCATCGCTCGACAGCCAACGAGTTTCATGCCTTCCGACATGATATCGCCAGTGCGATAACCTCGATCCAAAACTTCGACAACTGCTTGCTCGATTTTATTAGCAGCTTCCGGTTGATTTAAGGCGTAGCGCAGCATCATTGCCGCACTCAAAACTTGCGCGATGGGATTTGCTTTATCTTGTCCAGCGATGTCCGGTGCGGAACCGTGCACGGGTTCAAAAACTCCCGGCCCGCTTGCTCCCAAACTAGCAGAAGGCAGCATCCCAATACTACCAGTTAGCATCGCCGCCGCATCGGAAAGGATGTCGCCGAATAAATTGCCCGTGACAATTGTATCGAACTGTTTCGGCCAGCGAATTAACTGCATGGCTGCGTTGTCAACGTAGAGGTGAGAAAGTTCGACATCAGGGTATTCTGAAGAAAGGGCAATAATACGATCGCGCCACAGTTGCGAAACATCCAAAACATTCGCTTTATCAACGGAACACAGCCTTTTCCCCCGCTTAGAGGCCGTCTCAAAAGCCACTCGCCCGATTCTATCAATTTCTGACTCGGTGTAAGCCATCGTATTAACGCCGCGTTTTTCGCCGGTTTCCGTCTCAAAAATGCCTTTCGGTTTGCCGAAATAAATGCCGCCTGTGAGTTCGCGGATGACCATAATATCCACGCCTTCGACAACTTCCCGTTTCAAACTAGAAGCATCAACCAATTGCGGTAAAATAGTCGCAGGACGCAAATTGGCAAACAATCCCAATCCGGCGCGCAGCCCTAATAATCCAGTTTCCGGGCGCTGTTCGCGGGGCAAATTATCCCACTTGTAACCGCCAATGGCTGCTAACAATACTGCATCGCAGTTGCGGCATTTTTCCAGTGTTTCTTCGGGCAGCGGATTGCCTGTTGCATCAATAGCAGCGCCGCCCATTAAAGCTTCTTGAAATTCAAAGCCGATGTCCAATTGTTGGCCGACAAGTTTCAGGACATCTACCGCCACAGCGATAATTTCAGGGCCGATGCCGTCTCCTGGTAAAAGAGTGATGCGGTAGTTTTGAGTCATATCGATTTTGGAGGTTTGATTTGAGATTTGAGATTGAGAGTTAATGGGAATTCTTTGGAAATGCAAGACATTCTCACAAGGCTATAATCATATCAGGATAAGCAACCTCAGAATTCATTATGACATTCCCGACTTACCCGCCTGCTCAAGCTGAACCGCCTCTTGACCCCCGGCAGAGTTTGCCAACAATGTATGATTTACCTAGCGAAGACCCAAAGGAGCCCGGTTTGCCCGATACATTTCATTTAGATCAGCCGCAACTCTTGGAATTCACGTTTTTGTCGCCGGGATGGGATGCGGAACAAGTCTTTACAGCCAGTGATCTAAATTTGTATTACGATGCAACACAACCGCGCTGGCATAAACGCCCGGATTGGTTTGCTGCGGTGGGTGTGCCAAGGCTTTATCAAGGGCGCGATATGCGTTTGAGTTATGTAGTTTGGCAAGAACGGGTAAATCCGTTTGTGGTGGTGGAATTGCTATCGCCGGGAACTGAAGATGAAGATTTAGGGCGGACTGTTCAGCAAGCTGGGGAACCGCCGACTAAGTGGCAAGTTTATGAACAAATTTTGCGGATTCCTTACTATTTTGTGTTCAGTCGCTACACGGATGAATTGCGAGCTTTTCATCTTGTAGGAGGCCACTATGAACCGGCAGAATTAATTGATGGGCGGTTATTTATTCCTGAGTTGCAGTTGAGTTTAGGTTGGTGGCAAGGCACTTATAAGAGTATGAATCGTTTGTGGTTGCGGTGGTTTACGGCCCAAGGAGGGTTGATTTTGAGTCCGGGTGAAAGAGCGACGGCGGCGGAACGGCAACTGATAGAGTCTCAACAGCAAGTTCTAGAATCTCAACAGCAACTGACAGTATCTCAACAGCAACTGACAGAATCTCAACAGCGAGAGGAAAGACTAGCGGCGCGGTTGCGGGAGTTAGGCATCGATCCTGAACAGTTGGTTTAATAGTTCTCGCACCCATGCCTGGTGAAACCCGGTTTCAACTCCTCGAATCCGCGCAACACGAGTGAAATAAGATAAAAACAGTTCGATCGCACGCACGTACAAAAAAATCGGCAAGGAGTCGCGCAGTGGCAGAGGGCGAAGGCATACCAACATCAGCACAGATTGATTCTCGGGACTATTCTTGGGCCTTTTGGCCAGTTGTCCCCCTCTATCCCTACAGCAAGCGGCGCACCATCCGCAAGGAAATAGTCAAGGACACAATCTGGACTTTTGACCAACTACAAGGCATTTTCTACGTAGTCGTCCCGATTCGGATGACAGTAATTAAACTAGAACCCGAAGGCCTTCTCGTCTACGCCCCCGTTGCACCCACTCCTGAGTGCATCCGCTTGGTAAAGGAGTTAGTAGCCGAGCACGGCGAGGTTAAGTACATCCTGCTGACAACGGTTTCGGGCATCGAGCACAAAGTTTTTGTCGGCCCCTTTGCGAGGAGTTTTCCCGAAGCGCAGGTGTTGGTAGCCCCGCAGCAGTGGAGTTTCCCGGTGAATTTGCCGCTGAGTTGGCTGGGTTTGCCTGCGAAACGCACGTCTGTACTGCCCTTTGACAGCAGCAACACGCCGTTAGCCGATCAATTTGACTGGGCAATTCTCGGCCCCCTCGACCTCGGTTTGGGCAGATTTGCTGAAGTTGCGTTATTTCACAGACGATCGCGCACGCTGATGCTAACAGATTCCATAGTTTCGATTCCCGAAAATCCGCCCGCGATCGTCCAACTCGACTCGTACCCGCTGCTGTTTCACGCCAAAGACAGCGCCTTGGACACGGTGGCAGACACCCACGAAAATCGGCGCAAAGGGTGGCAGAGAATCGCCTTATTTGCCATGTATTTTACGCCTAGCGTGCTGGAAGTGCCGCCGTGGTCGGAGGTGTTCGCCAACGCAGGCAAAGCGCCAGAACGCTCTAGGAAAGCTTATTTCGGGTTGTATCCGTTCAAGTGGAAAACACATTGGGAGCGATCTTTTGAGGCTTTGCGGGGAGGAGGGCGGTTGTTTGTGGCGCCGATTTTGCAGACATTGATTCTCAACCGCGCGCCGAGGGAAACTCTCGATTGGGTGGATAAAGTGGCGAGTTGGGACTTTGAAAAAATTGTACCTTGTCACTTCGATGGTGCGATCGACTCCCGGCCGCGTGAATTTCGCCAAGCATTCTCGTTTCTGGAAAAACACTCGCCTGTTAATTCCTTACCCGAAGACGATTTTAAATTACTCAGGCAGATTGATGCAGGTTTGAATAAAACTGGTTTGGTTCCCCCTGCGAAAGACAAGGTTTAATCTTACATCTTGCACCTTTGTTAAGAACAGGCAAGATGCCTGTTCCACAAAACTCAATGTTATTGTGGAACGGGCCGAAGATCCCGTTTCTAAACAGTTAATTGAGAAGAGTGCAACATCTCAGTTTAATCAGATATCTGTAGGGATACGGCAATGCCCATTTGTGTCAACAGAAGGAAGAAGTCATTAGTCTGTAGGGCTGGGTTTTACAACCAAAATAGAACTGCCAACCCAAATACATATAAAGCCGCCCCCGCCAACTGAATTACTAAACAGTCATTAGTCTGAAGAAAAAACAGCGAGAGTCGATTTGAGATGCTAGACTTTGAATTTTTAACTGCCAAGGTTATCAAAAAGTTAAAAATTTAGTAGAGGATCTCAGATATAATAAACTTCAACCATTTTTGACCTTTTCTTATCTCTGAATTCTCTTTCTCTGCGCCCTCTGCGCCCTCTGTGGTTCATTAAAAAAAATTCTCAAAAATAAATGATTGAGACTTGCGATATAACATTCTTAACACCCTTCCTTCAATCTAAAATCTAAAATCTAAAATCTAAAATCCCATGACCCGCCACCTTCTCAAAGCTAACTGCAAAACTGTACACTTGGGCGGTTTTTCTCCGAATATCGAACCTGCTTTAAGGGTGGATTCGGGCGATCGTATCGATATCGAAACCTATTCAGGATATTATGTTGCTGACAAGGCCCCGCCCGAATTTCTCACCCCCGAATTTTTAGATATTTGTCAGAATTTGCCTCCCCACCGCAAAGTTGGCCCCGGGCCCCACTTGCTGACAGGCCCGATTTATGTTAACAATGCCGAACCGGGAGACGTTTTAGAAATTTACATTGAGGATGTTTACCCGAGTTTATCAGTAGGATTTAATGCAATTCGCGCCGGAGGGGGAGCATTACCTGAGTATTTCCCCGAACCTAAATTGCGGTTTATTCCGCTAGATTTACAGCAAAAAACTGCTGAATTCCCCCCAGGTAGCCGCCTTGGAATTCCCCTGCATCCTTTTTTTGGAATTATGGGCGTCGCCAATGCCGAAATCAACCGTTCTTCTATTCCTCCAGAGCGGTACGGGGGCAATATGGACAATCAGGAACTCCAAGCAGGAACGCGGTTATTTTTACCTGTTTTTCTGCGTGGCGGTTTACTGTCCCTCGGCGACGGACATTCGGCACAAGGAGACGGTGAAGTTGACGGTACTGCTATAGAAACTTCGATGAACGGGACTATTCAAATCATCTTACGCAAGGATTTTTTTCTGATATTTCCGTTTGCTGAAACGCCCACTCATATTGTGATTATGGGATTTGGTAGAACATTAGATGAAGCGTTTGAGATGGCTGTAAAACAGACGGTTTATTGGCTGCAAAAATTTGCAGGTTTTAAAGAGGAAGATGCTTATGTTTTCTGTTCGCTTGCGGTAAATTTTCGGATTACGCAGGCTGTCAACAATCCCCAAAAAGGAGTTCACGGAATGATGCCCAAGTGTATTTTGCCCGAGGTGAAGATTATTGGCCACCGAGTGTGAGGTAAGATGATAACACGCGATCGACAAAAAAATTAGGATCGCGATCGCACAAACTACACAAATTTGTCACTGCTGCGGTCGATCGGGATCGCGATCCTGTTGACAATTAACCTTAAAATGGGATAAGTTACCAATTCTACCTAAATCGAACTCAACATGAAAAACCAGACTGACGATGTTGCCAAAAAAGATTTAGTCGATCGAGCTTTTGGGAGTGGAGAAATACCAGATCCGACAGCGTGGGTACACGAACATTATTTTCTGGCTAATTTCGCCTCTACTCTGGCCCATATCCAAGAACATATGTCTGAAGACAGTTGCGAAATCGGCGAAAATGGTGACTCGGGCGAGGGGATATTATCGATCGATGCCACAATTAGAGATATGTTGAGAGCTACTTTTAGCGACGACGGCTGGCAGTATGTCGAAAGTTTATTGTGAGTTTGGTACAATCCCTAAGTATTTGTACCTTCATAACTTGAGTTCGTAAATGATACCAGTTTCACAAAAGAATGCAACTGTAGCTGGGTGATCTAAACCCTTAGATCATTCGTTATCCCCAATTTTTTAATCTCAAATATCAAATCTCAAATAAGATCACTTTTTTCTCCCAAGACAGACTCGCAAATCAGAGTGGCTGCGTGCATTTCCACCCCAATTTGAAGTAAATTTGACTATTGTGATGTAGGATACTTTAGATGGGGGGGGAAATTACTGTCGCTAGGAATTTCGATCGATCGCAAAAACTCCGCACTTTCTTCGGGCAAAGCAGTATTGATAAACATCCCGCTGCCCAACTCAAACCCAGCTTGCTTGGTGACTCGGGGAATAATTGCGATATACCAGTGAAAGTATTTTGTGGCCCGTTGGGCGATCGGCACCGATCGAATATTATAGTTGTAATCTGGATTGTTCAATCCGTAATAAAACTTAGCCAGTACAGTTTTCAAAGTATCAGCAAGATCCGTAATTTCTGCATCAGTAATCTCATCAAACGAAGAGGAATGGCGGCGCGGAAAAATCCAAGTGTGAAACGGTGAAAGTGCAGCGTAAGGGATAAAAGCCACAAAATGTTCACTCTCATAAATCACTCTTTCTTTCGCAGCTAATTCATCTTCCAAAGTCCGGCAAAATAGACAATCTCCCGTGTCGTCAAAATATCTAATCGCTTCGTCGATGCGGCTGCGAAATTGACTGGGTACAACGGGCGTCGCTGCTATCTGCGAGTGGGGGTGTTCGAGAGAAGTCCCGGCGCTTTCCCCGTGATTTTTGAAGATAATAATTGTTTCAATATGGGGATGTTTTCTAATTTCTACATAGCGCTGGCGGTATACTAAAAGTATGTTTGCAACTTCTTCAACGCTCAACAAAGCGGTCGTCAAATCGTGTCGCGGGTGCTCGACAATTACCTCGTGAATGCCGATTCCCGCCATCGTGCGGTGAATTCCAGATGATATCCTCATCCATTTGGCTGTCGGAGAGAGGGCGGGATATTTGTTGTGAATTGCCCTGACTTTCCAGCCCGTGCGATCGCCCAAACGGCAAGTTTCTAAGGTTCCGTCTTCCTCATTTCCCACACAAAACGGGCAATCGGCACGGTGCGGTGGCACTACGGCTGCCAACTTTTTTTTGTTAGCGAATTGATCCGGTCTTGTCGCCCGTTCGGTGGCGATGATTACCCAATCTCTGGTAATTAGATTTTGTCTAAGTTCAGACATTTTCTTACCTTCAGTTTCCGGGTCAAATTGTCTCTTATCTTAGAGAAAAGATTGTATTTTGTCACTCGCTAGAGCAAATTTTTAACAAATCTTAATTTATTATTAAATGGGCAGTTTTTAAACAGGAGTTAACAACATTTGGAACCAGCGACAGAAAGCGATTAGCAGCTAAATGTGTTTCCTCCGATGTTACAAAATATTTTTCTAGGCAGTATGGGTAAGCACAGATTTTAACCTGAGAGATTAAGCCAACTGTAACTGCACATTCTGCAACTTGCAAATCGCTTTCAAGACTTGCGCCAACAAGAGCGATCGCTCTCGGTCAGTCAAACTCAAGTCTGGTAAAATCTGATAAGTGCAAGGATTTCCCCGCGTCAGATACACAAACTGATAGTTACGTCCATTCGTCGTCAATCCCCAAACAGACGATTGCTGCTGCAAACTTTTATAAGCATAAGTCAGCAATTGCGGCAAACCGGCCCAAGGATCGATCGCACTATTTTTCGCCTCCACTACCAAAATCCAAAACTGTGCCGCCGCGAGTTCTGCATCCGCCTGATTTACGGCTAAAATATCCAAGCGCCCTTTAATTAAAGTATCCCCATCCTCAACCTCGATCGGGATGCTATCTTCCATTGTCAGCACCACAGGAACTTTAAAAAATCCCGTTAATCTCATTAACGGTGAAAGTGCTAAAAACTTAACCAATTCTTCAGAAACTTTACCTGCTTCTAGATACCGCCAAAAGTCATTGCTGATTTCCAACAGGTGCTGCTGTTCAAAGTCCGTCAGAGGTTCCAGAGAGAAAAAATCAGTAAAAGAGCCTCCTGTTTGTCTTTCCAATTTTAGAAGGCGGCGAACGTCGTTTAGAGAAAGTTGGCTTGCTTCTAAATTTTGGGTCATGGCTTTCCTTTAATTAAATTTAACTAAGTCTCTAATTCTAGCTAATTTAATTGACAAAAAACTACAATTTAAAAGTTTGTAGCACAATAATTTTCAAGAATAATCAAGCATTAAATAGGCTGAAAAATCCTCTTCATCTGCGTTAATCGGCCTTCATCGGCGAGCAAAAAAAGAACAACCTCTCAACCTATTACAAAATTTTCCAAAGTCTTAAGGAAAATAAACATACTTTGGTCCCAACTTATGCAAACAATAGTTACAAAGACTAACCGAAATTAAAGTTAAGAACGATGTCACAAGATACCATCGAATCAATTCTTCATGAAAAACGCCTATTTCAGCCGCCCGCTGAATTCTCCGAAAAAGCACACATCAAAAGCTTAGAAGAGTACCAAGCCCTCTACGATAAAGCCAAAGCTGACCCCCAAGCATTCTGGGCAGAACTTGCCGCCCAAGAATTGCACTGGTTCCAAAACTGGGATACCGTGCTCGACTGGCAGCCGCCTTTTGCTAAATGGTTTGTCAACGGCAAAATTAACATTTCCTACAATTGTCTCGATCGCCACTTAACCACTTGGCGCAAAAATAAAGCCGCCCTGATTTGGGAAGGCGAACCCGGAGACTCCCGCACCCTCACCTACGCGCAACTCCACCGCGAAGTCTGCCAAATGGCGAACGTCATCAAACAATTGGGAGTCCAAAAGGGCGATCGCGTCGGCATTTATATGCCGATGATTCCCGAAGCTGCGATCGCCATGCTAGCCTGCGCCAGAATCGGTGCAGTACACAGCGTTGTTTTTGGCGGTTTTAGTGCAGAAGCTTTGCGCGATCGGCTTAACGACGGCCAAGCAAAACTCGTCATCACCGCTGACGGAGGCTTCCGCAAAGATGCAGCAGTCGGCCTCAAAACACAAGTAGACAAAGCATTAGCAAATGATGCCGTACCCAGCGTCACCAACGTTCTGGTAGTTCAGCGCACCAAACAGCAAATTGACATGGAACCCGGGCGCGATCATTGGTGGCACGATTTGCAAAAAGGTGCATCTGCCAATTGTCCTGCCGAACCGATGGATAGCGAAGATTTGCTGTTCATTCTTTACACTTCTGGAAGTACCGGAAAACCCAAAGGAGTCGTCCATACAACGGGCGGTTATAACCTTTACACCCACATGACAACCAAGTGGATCTTCGACCTTCAAGATACCGATGTCTACTGGTGTACTGCTGATGTAGGCTGGATTACCGGACACAGTTACATAATCTACGGGCCGCTGTCCAACGGTGCAACAACTTTAATGTATGAAGGTGCTCCTCGCCCTTCAAATCCAGGCTGTTTTTGGGATGTAATTGAAAAATACGGCGTCACCGTTTTCTACACTGCACCCACCGCAATTCGCACCTTTATGAAAATGGGCGAACACTTGCCGAATGCACGCAATTTGTCATCTTTGCGATTGTTAGGAACCGTCGGCGAACCGATTAATCCCGAAGCTTGGATGTGGTATCAACGAGTAATTGGCAACTCGAATTGTCCGATCGTCGATACTTGGTGGCAAACAGAAACCGGGGGAATTATGATTACCGCTTTGCCCGGTGCAATTCCTACAAAACCAGGTTCTGCAACCCTACCGTTCCCTGGAATTGTGGTCGATGTTGTTGACCAAGATGGCGAACCCGTAACTAACGAAAGTGGCGGTTATTTAGTGGTGAAACATCCTTGGCCGGGAATGATGCGTACACTTTACAACGATCCCGATCGTTTTCGCCGCACCTATTGGGAATATTTGCACCCGAAAGATGGCGAATTTGTGTACTTTGCAGGGGACGGCGCGCACAAGGACAAAGACGGTTATTTCTGGGTAATGGGCCGCGTTGACGATGTAATTAATGTGGCCGGACACCGACTCGGCACAATGGAAGTTGAGTCAGCTTTGGTATCGCATCCAGCGGTGGCAGAAGCTGCGGTTGTTGGTAAACCGGATGAGATTAAAGGTGAGGAAATTGTGGCTTTTGTCACGCTGGACAACTCGCAGCAACCTAGCGATGAATTGGCTAAGGAATTGAAGCAGCACGTTGTTAAGGAAATTGGGGCGATCGCCCGTCCCGGCGAAATTCGATTCACCGATGCTTTGCCGAAAACGCGAAGCGGCAAAATCATGCGCCGATTGCTGCGTTCTTTAGCTGCGGGAGAAGAGGTTTCTGGAGATACTTCGACCTTGGAAGACCGGACGGTTTTGGATAAATTGCGCGGCGGTTCGTAGGGGTATGCAACCGCAGATTTTAGCTGATTAACGCGGATGAACGCAGATGAAATTCCCATCAGCTCATCTGCGTTCATCTGCGGTTTAATTGTTAATTGGTTTATTTACCGCGCCACAAATGAACCGCATCGGGGTTAATTTCCGATCTTACTTGCAGCCACTCGTCTAACAAGTAGTCATCATCAACTGCTTGCTTGTGCTGTTCGTCTTTGAGAATTGCCAAGACGTGAACTCCAGACGGATAGTTGACATGACGAATTTCTGGGTCATATCCCAAGTCTTGAATTTTTGCCAGAACGCGATCGACAGCACCGGCAACAGTCAGATCGACGGCCAGAATAATTTGACCGAATTTAGCACCTGGTTTTACACATTCCAGAACAGCCATTACTCTTTCTCCTTGTAGCTGCAACGGTACACTTGAGGGCGATTTTCGACTTTTCCGGGTTGAGTTACAGATTCTAATTCAACTCGGTAGCGGCTCGTTTTTGGCACTCCTGTTTCGCTTGCTTGGGGTTATCCGCTAAAATCGGCTCGTCCCAGCGTTCTGGTTCTTTTTCTGGATCTTGAATCATAATTAAATTGCTCCTTTGTTGGACGTTCAACTTCGGGGAAGTCGTCTTGGCATGGTGCGGCAACATTCTGCCAAAGCGCATTTATCTGCTATAATTGTACTGCATTTTTCAGTATAATTGCAGTATGAGTAACAATGTTAAAGTTCTAACCATTCGACTGCCTGAAATCGAAATGCTTCGGCTGGAAGCTTATTGCGCGAACAGCGGTCGAACAAAAACCGATGTGATTCGCGAATATATCAGGAGCTTGGAAGGTGAAACTCGATCGCTCCACAAAAATTAATTGATAATCGATGAATTATTTGGCTCATCTATTCTTATCAAAAGGCACGCCAGAATCCCTGATTGGCAACCTCTTAGGAGATTTTGTCAAAGGTTCGGCCGTCAACCTTTATCCCGAGGAAATTAGAAAAGGCATCGATTTGCACCGCAAAGTAGATAGCTACACGGACTCTCACGCCATAGTGCGATCGAGTAAAAGCCTTGTTTCTTCGCAGAGACGCAGGTTTGCAGGAGTTTTGATTGACGTGTTTTACGACCACTTCTTAGCTAAAAATTGGGGGGAATATTCAGAAATTCCCCTTCCCGATTTTTCTCGCCATGTCTATAAAGTCCTGCAAGACAACCGCGATATATTGCCTGAATCTCTCCAGCGGTTGCTGCCAACAATAATTGCCCGCGACTTGCTTTCATCTTATCAGGAAATTGCCGAAATCGGTATCACTCTTACCAGAATGTCGGCGCGACTCAAACGGACAAATAACTTGGCAAGCGGCATAGAAGATTTGACAGCTAACTATCAACGCTTAGAATCGGATTTTCGGGATTTTTTTCCAGATTTGATAAAATACGCGACTGTTGGCAAATTTTAATATAAAAAACAAAAATTACAGTTGCTAGTGATAACGAACTCGTGTATAATCCAAGCGATACCTGCATGAAATCTCAAATGCAACAGGGTTCAAAATATGGCAACCAGAATTCAGAACCTGCAAATAACTAAAGTAGTTGACGGCGACAGCATCAAAATTTCTCTCAACGGCAAAACCGAGTCTCTGCGGCTGATTTGCATCGATACAGAAGAAAGTCATCCGGGAGGCTCCAAACCTGTAACTGTGGCGGGGAAAGCAGCTTCGGAAATGGCTAAAAAATACTTCGCCACAACAGATGATGGACTTGCTCAAATTGACATAGAATTTGATACAGACGATTCGGTTGAAGTGGCTCTACAAAAACACCGCGACAACTACGGGCGTCTCCTATGTTACGTACATAAAGACGGAGAAAATTACAATCTTAAACTGATTGAAGAAGGCTGGAGTCCCTACTTTGTCAAATACGGGCGCTCCAGATTGTATCACCGACCAATGACTGAGGCAGAATCGGCAGCAAAAGCTTACAATCTGGTGATTTGGAATCCGATTACCAATGCCAAAATTCCCTCTCGCAACTATGCTAATTTACTGCCTTGGTGGTCGATGCGAGGCTCGATTGTTGAAGAGTTTCGGTTGTCGGAAGCAACGGCAGGAGCGCTTTCTTTGAGGTTGCACTACCCGAAAATATTAGCGGCTTCTGAGAGAGCTAAATCTCTTACTATTTTCTGTGATTTGCAGGCGGGAATTACTAAATGGATCGGCGGTAGCGCTCTAATTTATGCTGGTTCGGTGTATCATAAATTAGATTTGTGGATTCCAGATGCTGAAACTGATGAAATGGCTCCCTTGAAGCGGCTAATCGAGAAGCGTTATGCGGGTGTGGGACGGGGATATGTGTATGTCAGTGGGAAGGTAGAACAGTACAAAGGGAAGCCTCAAATACTTTTGAAGGATATCAAACAACTTTCTGACTTTCCCCGATAATATTTAAACTACAGTTAATTTCATCAATCCTGTTTACTACCTATAATTTTATTAGGAAGTACCCTCGCGGAAATAGAGGGCGATCCTAAAAAACGATCGCCCTCTATTCAGCCTGGATATTCTATTTATTAAGAGAGGCAGGAACATTTATTGCTGCATCGAAGGACTATCAAAAAATCGGCATCCTAACGGATTTGTGCGTGCAGATTGATTTTGAGGAGTTGTTATAGGAGAAGTAGAGTTAGGAGGTGTGCTATTCAATTCTGAGACGGTAAAAGATTTAGAAATGTTAGGATTTTTCCCGAGATTGCTAGCAGAAGTGTTAGCAAGATTTGGTGACTCGGTAATTGTAATCTCCTGTGTGGCATTTACATTTGTCTGCGATTTGACAGTGGTTTGTGCCTGACACGGATAGGCAGTCATAGCAGAAATTACAGCAAAGCTCAGAAACCCAAGACAGCCCGTTGATTTAATCATATTTATCTAAACCTAAACTTAAAGAACTATTAGTAATGCTCTTAATAATAGATTAAGTTAGGAAAACTTATATTTCAAGCGTGTTTATGCGTATTTTTTTAAACTTAATGATTAGGTATTTGTATGTAGAAAAAAAAGATAAAAACGCGGAAATTACTACTAAATGTAAAGTTGCAGTAAAGAGAGCGGGTTTTTACTGAGAAAAAATGTTAGGACATCCCGCTGGGGTTTTAATCACTGTCTGCTGACCGAAGAACACCTTTTTCGCTGAACAGGCATCCTGCCTGTTCCACAAAATTAAATTTTATTGTGGGCCGTTCCTCCGGGGCGGGTTCACCAAAATTATGTGCAATTCGCGATCGACTAAACCCGGCCCCACAGGATTAAACTCTTAAAAGGAAAAAGAAGTTCTCAATACACCAACTGAGATCGGGTCGCTATCGGGAGTGTGACCGGGTTGAAAAATCAAGATCAATCCAGGGGTGACGCTGATATTATCATTCACCTGCCAACGGTAGAATACCTCTACATGAGTAGTCGTTCCGGGTTGCCCGCCCGATCGCCCTAAACCCGTATCTAGAAAATCAGGAACGTTATTGCCTGTAGGTAAATTGCTGCTGACAATTTTAGGCGGTTGCCCGATATAAATTCCTCCTAAATTTCCGGCTTTAAACAAATCGGGAAAATTTACAAAAATCATATAGTTTGTAGTGGCTACCGTACCAGATTTACCTGGAATGCGAGAATTAGTATAACCAGCCCAACCTCCCAGAGAAACTCGCGATGAAATGCGCCAATTTAAACTTGCTCCAACTGCATTTGTTTGCAGAGGAGCGGACTTATTTGTGTTAGGATTGATAGCAGTTAATTGACTATCTCCTGCCAAACTAATCAGATTACCGTCCGGCGAATAATCGTTAACATAATAGACAGTAACATCAACAGGATCGGCTGGTGTCAGAGTTAGTTGTACACCCAATGTATTGTGTCCTTGAGACCCGTTAGAACTGACAAAAAATCCAGAAATATTAGTTGAATAAACTGCTTGCAAACTGGCTCGCTTCGCAAATTGCCAGTCAATGCCGATGCCGCCTAAACCCAAACCCGTGTTCAAAATTGGGTTTCTTTGAGCGAAGCCAGAAAGGGGGCCCGAAGCTGCACTTTCTGCCCGATTCGGCCCTCGAAAAGCGGTAATCATGTTAACTCCTGCTGTTCCTGCAAACACTGCCAATTTGTCCCCGACCAGGAAGCGGTAGTTGAGGTCGCTGAGAGTTAATCCAGAAGTTTCGGCTACATTATAAGCAAGGTTTACGTCTTCGGTTAATTGTGGTGAATTGCTTCCGTTCTGGTTGTAAAAACCGATTAATAAGTTACTGCGAGGACTAAATTGAGTGGTTAAGTAGAATTGATTTAGGTTAATGATGTTGACATTTGTACCCGGGTCTTTGGTATCTCTTTTGCCGTCTCTGGGAGTCCGATCCGCACGGTTGGGAGTGCGCCCTTGTATTCCAAAAACGGTGAATCCAGACAGCTTAGTTGTGGTTGAAAATTGATTGGCTTCTAGTTCGCTAGTTCGCGCTTCTAGCACATCCACTCTGCCTCGGATTGTGGCAATTTCGGCGGCAAATTCTTCTTGTAATTTTTGCAGTTTTATTAAGTCGTCTCGCTTAGCTAGACTTTCAGTTGATTTGGCGATGGACTCGCGGATTGTATCTAAACAAGCATTGATCCCCGCTGCAAATTCATAGCGGGTAAGGGCGCGGTTTCCGCGATAGGTTCCGTCTGGGTATCCAGCTATGCAGCCGTATTTTTCTACTAAGGATTGCAGTGCTTGAAATGCCCAGTCTGTGGGCTGTACGTCGCTGAGTTGGGAAACTGATGTAACTTGTTCTAGTGAGTTTTCAGCCTGGTAAACTAAGGGGGGAGTTTCTAATTTATTTTCTTTAACTAACGGAGGTATTGCTGCGGGCTGGGTTTCGCTAGCTTCGGGTATGTAAGTTTCTATCTTACTCGCGATAGGTACAGGCGGCTCGGATGCGGGGTTTATCGGTGAATTTACCTCTACCTTGTCAGATTTTTCGAGTAATTGCCGATCGGGATTACGATCAAAATTATCCGCTAGATTATTTGTCGGTGCGGGTAATTGATACCATTCATTAACTGCATCTTCTGAATTTGCACTATTTACTGTTGTTTCAGGATCTGTCGTTTCTGCTAAGGCGGGAATGCTGAATAATGCCTGCAATCCAAATCCTAGTATTAAGCTGCTAAGGATTTTCCAAATTTGTCGATCGCACTTTTGATTTTTCATGTTATTTATACTATGTGAGACAAAAGCTACAAACAAAAGTGAGAAAAAGTGTGATTTCCTACGGGATAGCTACGCACGCGCGTACTATTCGAGATGAAGGGCGATCGTAAATTCCATTCCTTCTCCCAAAACCAACGAACCAGTCAAACTGCCTCCCTCGCTTTCTTCCACTATGTGACGGCTGATTGACAATCCGGTTCCCGTTTTTTTCCTACAGATTTAGTAGTGAATGAAGAGTCAAAAATCAGCGCTCTTATTTCCTCAGACATTCCTTGGTCATTGTCTTTAATTTTCCTCAAAATATCTGGCTAACCAGCAATAATCAAGTAGCAAATAGTAATGATATTCACTGCTGATGGTAGCGATATAAAAATACAAATTTATTTATTTTTCATCGCTCGCGGCTGGCATTTATTATTAGAAGAGATAATACTTTTTTCTGTTATTTCATAGCAATTAAGCAAAAAAAGAAGTATATTTTTTAAACTGTTGAATTACGAAGGGGTTGGTTTTTTCGTAAATATGGCCGCAAACAATCAAAATTATATCAATTTCTTTGCATATCGGCTAAAACTTTATACTCGTTGTATGCAGGTAAATAGTGCGGAGCGAGTGAGCGATTAACATCGTTCGCAGAGAAACACAATCAATTGTTTTAGCTAGCAAAACTTTTAAGTTCAGTATCATTACGCTTGACCAAGCAAAAATATTAGGTATATTTAATTTATTTAAGCCCGTTAATACTATAATAATAGTACCGCCAATCTGTAGCTGCCAATAGCTGCGACATCCATTCAAACTCCAGAGATTTAAAAGCTATGTGCCAATTACTGGGAATGAACTGCAATGTTCCAACAGATATTTGCTTTTCTTTTGAGGGTTTTTCTGCAAGAGGTGGCAGAACAGACGTTCATCAAGACGGTTGGGGAATTGCTTTCTTTGAAGGTTTGGGATGTCGCCTTTTTATAGACTCTAAACCTGCGATTGCTTCTCCGGTTGCAGAAGTAGTGCGTCGCTATCCGATTCATTCAACTAACGTCATTGCTCACATCCGCAAAGCTACCCAAGGCGAAATTGCTCTGGAAAACTGCCACCCTTTTATTCGGGAACTTTGGGGGCGTTATTGGGTGTTTGCTCACAATGGAAATCTCGAAAATTTTTCTCCAGAATGTGCCGGAGTTTACAAACCTGTTGGCAAAACTGACAGCGAAAAAGCATTCTGTTTAATATTAGAAAAGCTGCGCTCTACTTTTCCTCAAAGTAAACCTGCTTTAACAGAAATTTACCCGGTACTGGAGGAAATTACTAAAAGTTTGGCAGAACACGGAATTTTTAATTATTTACTTTCCGATGGAGAACACTTGTTCACCCATTGTTCTACTAATCTGCATTATATTGTGCGACAAGCACCTTTTGCTAGCGCGCACTCGATCGACGAAGATGTAACTGTCGATTTTCGGGAATTGACCAACGAGGACGATCGCGTGGCTGTTATTGCGACTTTTCCGCTGACAGATAACGAAGTTTGGACGCAAATTCAGCCGGGAGAATTGCTGGTATTTCAGGATGGTTCGCCGGTCTATTCTGGGCTGCTGGAGTTAAGTTAACGAGATTTAAACAAATTTAAAGCCTAAACAGAGCATCGAACCTCCTAAATGACCAGCTTTCCAGCTTGATTGATGAAGCCAGATTTGCCATCGCGCTTGACAGCGGCTAAGCCTTCCGAAAAACTGCCCGCCGCCGAAAATTGCGGGGCGATCGCCCACTAGCCTGCTTGATTGATGTACCCGCACCCTTTAGGAGGGGTAACTGCTGCTAAACCTTGATTAAATGAGCGAGCATTGTACAATTAGAGGATGATTCTTGTGGCGTGTCCCACCTTCAGTCAAAATACATTGGACTGGCTACGATATCCCATCCCACAAAACAATCAAAATCATCCCCCAATTATCCAACGGCTTCTACTGTCCCCGAAGTGACAACAGAGGGATTAATTCGGTTGAACAGCCGCTAGAATTTGTCCGGCTGTCACCGTTTGCCCCTTTTCACAAAACAACTCGGCAACAGTGCCCGCAACATCAGCAGTAATAGCAATTTCCATTTTCATCGCTTCCAAAATTAACAGGCGATCGCCCTCTGCAACCGCATCTCCAACATTAACCAGCACCTGCCAAACATTGGCCGAAACGTGAGCGACAACTGCCTCACAACCGATCGGTAAAGTAACCTCCGCCGCTGTTTCAGAAGCCACATCCGCCGGGGCTTCTGCGGCAGATTCAGCTTCAAATTCCCCGGATGCAGCCCAGCGATCGCGCTCTGCATTAAATGCGGCCTGCTGCTGCGCTTTAAATTCAGCCGCACTGTTAGCAATAGAATGCAAAAACTCATTGTATTCTCTCAAATTAAACGTGATTTCCTCAACCTTTAATTTAAACTTCCCTTCGATAAATGCTTCCCGACAGCGGTGCAATTCCTCATGAGAAACCGGATAAAATCGGATTTGGTCAAAAAAGCGCAAAAGCCAAGGTTTACCAGACTGGAAATCCGCCGTTTGTTTGAACCGATTCCACATTTGCACCGTGCGGCCGACAAATTGATAACCTCCGGGCCCTTCCATCCCGTAAACGCACAAATAGGCGCCGCCAATGCCAACTGCATTTTCAGGAGTCCAAGTGCGGGCGGGATTGTATTTAGTAGTAACCAAACGGTGGCGCGGATCGAGGGGAGTTGCGACGGGCGCGCCTAAATAAACGTCTCCCAAACCCATCACTAAATAGCTAGCATTAAATACAATTTCTCTGACTTGTTCGATGCTGTCAAGCCCGTTTATGCGGCGAATAAACTCAATATTGCTGGGACACCAAGGTGCATCCGATCGCACAGACTGCATATATTTTTCAATGGCCAACAGCGTCGATTCATCTTCCCAAGATAAAGGCAAGTGCACAATTCGCGCCGGCACTTCCAAATCCTCGATCGCCGGAAGTTCCGCCTCCACCGCAATCAGCGCCTGCATTAGCTGCTGTTGCGAAATCTGGCGGCCCTCAAAGTGAATTTGGAGCGATCGCATTCCCGGCACTAATTCGATAACACCCGGCAACGGATTTGCTTTCAACTGTTCCATCAATGCGTGCGCCCGAAAACGCAAATTTAAATCCAGCACCAACGGGCCGTATTCAACTAGAATATATTTATCCCCAGCTTGACGGTAAGTAACAGCAACCTGTCCCGGAGATTCTGGAATTTCGTGCAAAATTGGAGAAGCGGGAACTGCGGGCAATTCCTCCGCATTTTCCCCAAAAACAGGCAAACTAAAAGTAGCAATTTGCCTATTTTGTGCTAATTCCCGCTGCAAAGCTTCAGCAAAACTCAAACAGTGAAAGCGAATGCTGTCCCCCGGTTTCAGTTGCCCGATTTTCCACAATTCCGACTGCACAATAGTAGCAGGACAGACAAAACCTCCCAAACTCGGGCCGTCAAGACCGAGAATTACAGGCATATCCCCCGTAAAATCGATCGTGCCGATCGCGTAAGCATTATCGTGAATGTTAGACGGGTGCAAACCCGCTTCCCCGCCGTCTTGACGCGCCCAGGTGGGCTTCGGGCCGATCAGCCGAATGCCCGTCCGCGTCGAGTTGTAATGCACCTGCCATTCTGTAGAGAAAAACATTTCGATGTCTGACTCAGTAAAGAAATCCGGCGCGCCGTGAGGCCCGTACAAAACGCCAATTTCCCAATTATTGCTGTAGGTGGGAATTAGTTCCGGAGGCAAAGATATTTCTGCTTCCAGAGTTGCAGTTTGAAGCAGTTTAAGCACATCTCCCGGACGCAGCGTGCGGCCTGCGTGTCCGCCAAATTTGCCCAGTACAAAAGTTGATTTGCTGCCCAAATAATCGGGGACATTAAAGCCATGTTTCACCGCTAAATAAGTGCGGTAGCCGCCGCCTTGAATGGCTTTTAACTTGAGAATGCTGCCAGCTTTTACGGGAATTGCTGTCCAAAACGGCACCGATTCGCCGTTTAGGGTTCCCTTCATAATTGCACCAGTCAAACTAATCACTGTATCGGCATTAAAGCGCAGAGTTGGACCTGTAGCTGTGAATTCCAGTCCTGCTGTCGATTCGGGATTTCCTACTAAACGATTTGCCGATCGAAATGCCAGATGATCCATCGGCCCAGAAGGCGGCACGCCCACATCCCAATAGCCAATCCGCCCCGGATAATCCTGAATGCTGCTGTAGGTTCCCCCATCCAATACATCGATCGTTAAAGGTGCGTATTCAAAAGAGTTTAAAAAGCGGGTGCTCAGTTCGCCCCGGCTGAATCGGGAATCGTCCAAAATCTGGCTGAGGTAATCTAAATTAGTTTCAATTCCCGCTATTTCACTGGCATCTAAAGCAGCTTTGAGTTGAGCGATCGCCTGCGTTCGATTATCCCCGCAAACGATTACTTTGGCTAGCAGCGGATCGTAAAAAGGAGTAACCTCCGTGCCGGTTTCTATCCAACTGTCGCAGCGGACGTTTTCGGGAAACGCAACTTGATTCAGCAACCCGGAACTCGGCTGAAAATTCTTGCCGGCATCTTCGGCATAAATTCGCACCTCAATTGAGTGTCCCTGCGGCCGATAGCGGTACTCTTCTAGGGGGAACAAATCTCCAGAAGCCTGTTTTACCATCCACTCAACGAGGTCGATGTTGTTGACAGCTTCAGTAACGCCGTGTTCAACTTGCAAGCGCGTGTTGACTTCCAAAAAATAAAACTGTTTCGCATCGACATCAAATACAAATTCAACAGTACCCGCTGACTGGTAATTTACCGCTTTTCCCAGCCGCACGGCTGCACCGTACAACTGATTTCGCTGTTCGTCGCTAATAGCAGGGGCGGGGGTTTCTTCAATTACTTTTTGATTGCGCCGCTGCACCGAACAATCTCGCTCGCCCAAGGCTATGACATTTCCTTTGCCATCTCCAAAGATTTGGACTTCAATGTGCCTGGCTGTTTGAATGTATTTCTCTAAAAAAACGCCGCTTTGTTTAAAATTACTTTGACTCAAACGCTGTACTTTTTCAAAGGCTTCTGCCAAATCTCGATCGCCAAAACAAGCCTGCAAACCGATGCCGCCGCCGCCTGCGGTACTTTTGAGCATCACCGGATAGCCGATCGCCCCAGCCGCTTTTTCCGCATCCTCTAAACTTGCTAAAAGTTCGCTTCCGGGAGTTAGCGGCACTTGATTTGCAGCGGCTATTTCCCGCGCGGTGTGCTTCAATCCAAAGCAGCGCAACTGACTCGGAGTCGGACCGATAAATGCAATATTTTCGCTTGCACAAGCTTCGGCAAATTCAGCATTTTCGCTCAAAAAGCCGTAACCCGGATGGATAGCTTGAGCTTTAGTTTGGCGGGCAACTTCGAGAATGCGATCGAACCGCAAATAACTCTCGGCTGCGGCGGCTGCACCGATACAAACGGCTTCGCTGGCGGCGAAAACGTGCTTGGCGCGGGCGTCGGCTTCAGAATATACTGCTACCGAAGCAATTCCGAGGCGATCGAGCGTGCGGATAATTCGGCAGGCAATTTCACCGCGATTTGCAATCAAAACTTTGTTAAACATTTAAGTAATTGGTAATTGGTAATTGTTAATGGTAATTGGTAATTGCTAATTGCTAATGGGCAATCGATTATTCAGTCCTCTTTAGAGGACTTTAGCTATTAGCCAGGGGTTTAAACCCCTGGCGGTCTCTGGCGAACCCGCAACTACAACCTATACCGCATCCCAAACAATCAACTGAATCGGCGTAGGATTGTAAGCATTGCAAGGATTGTTCATTTGCGGGCAGTTAGAAATAGCAACCAGCGCGTTCATTTCAGCTCGCAAATCAACTGTACTTCCCGGATCGGAGATGCCGTCAACAATTTCAAGCGTGCCATCTTCGCTAACCGGAACATTCATAAAAAAGTTGAGATTGCTGACTAAATCTCGCTTGCCCAAACCGTAGGGAAGAATTGCGGCGAGGAAATTTTCAACACAGGCGTGCTGGTATTTTTTATCTAGTCCAAACCGCACCGAATTGCTCTCGCAGCTACAGGCGCCGCCGGAGGTATCGTGTCGCCCGCAGGAGTCAGCAATTATGGTCATCATGGCTCGCCCTTCGTTGGAAAGGAGTTGGCTATTTGTAGTGACAAAGATGTTGCCTTGATTGACGATCGTATCGGGGGCGCTGTAGCGTTCGGAAGGGTCATCGGCATTGTAAACTAAAAAATCTACTGCTTGATTTCCGCCTAAATCTACAATGCGGAGAATCTGTCCTTTTTTGATGACACGAGACCAGGGATGTCTGGCGGGTAAAACTTCGTTATAAATTGCAGTTTTTGGATCGAGGACTTGTTGAGTAGTTGCAGTCATGGTTCACTTTTTGTGATGGAATTGCAGAATTTTTTACCGCCGATTGGTGCGGACAAGATTGAGTGCTGGAATCGAGTCTATTGCACGAACAAAGCATCAGTGTTGATGAACCCGCGCACGGCTTCCGGGTTGGCGGTGCGGCACAAGTCGTCTGGTGCGGGTGCGGGGGTTTTCACAATCTGAATTTGGATGGGTTTTGGATCGTAAATTGAACCCGGATGCAGGATGTGGGGGCAGTTAGATATAATGGTCAATACGTTCATTTCGGCTCGCAAATCGATAAAACTACCAGGTTTTTCGCAGCCTTCGCGAAACTCCATCGTGCCGTCTGGTTTGACGGCAATGCGAGTAAATAAGTTGAGGTTGGGCATGATATCTTTTTTGCCCAATCCCCACCGACTTAGGGCTTTGAGGAAGTTGTCGCGGGAGTTTTTCCAGTCTCCTTCGCCGTATTTTTTGGCATTGCTAATGGCGTTGCTGCATCCTCCTAGCAAATCGTGACAGCCGGAGGTGTCTTGGGTGATGGAAAATAGGATGCGCCCCATGTCTGTGTAGAGCACCATGCCTTTTTTGAGAAAGGCGTTGAATTGAATTTTGGCGGTGTCTGCTGCGTTGAAACGTTCGATCGCATTGTCGGCGTTGTAGCACAGCATGGAAACGCCGCGAGAGCCTTCTAAATCGGTGATTCGCAGGGTGTTTCCCCGCTTGATGACTCCCGACCAGTACGCGCCACCCGGTACGGTTTCTTCGATTAATACGAGGCTTGAATCGATTTGTGAGTTTGGGTCGATCGATGATAGTTGCACCATAAGTTCCTCTTGATGTATTTGGGTAGGTCAGCGAAATAAAACAATAGTATTTTGTAGCGGCAAAACCCGCCCTCTCCCAAAGTAATATTTATTCCCACTGATATCTTGCACCATTCTCAAGAACGGGCAAGATGCCCGTTCTACAACACTCACTTTTATTGTGGAACGGGCATCTTGCCCGTTCCTAAATAGGTAATTGATAAGGGTGCAAGATGTTAAGTTTCCACTTACTTAGGTTGGGAGTTAAACTCTTGGCGCCGGCGCAAAAAGTGCAACTATTAACCTATTTTTATTTAAGCAGCCATTGCAACTGCTTCCTGTCCGTTTACATCTTGCACCATTCTCAAGAACGGGCTCTTCGGCCCGTTCCACAAAGAGTGAATGTTCTTGTGGGGTGGGCATCCTGCCCGCCCCACAAGTGCAAATACAAACCTATTTCTATTTAAGCAGCCATTGCAACTGCTTCCTGTCCGTGTTTCCGCATCAAATCCATGAGTTCGTCGCGGTAATCGTGGAATTTGGCGTGGCGTTTAATGCTGGGAGTGCGATCGGGCAAATTAATCGACATTTCCTTTCTCACTGTACCGGGACGAGCGCCCAAAGCATAAATCCGATTGGAAAGAAACACCGCTTCTTCCACATCATGGGTAATCATAAAGATTGTAATCTGAGTGCGACGCCACAAATCGAGCATGAATTCGTGCATCGATTCTTTAGTGTGGATATCCAAGGCGCCGAAAGGTTCATCCATTAATAACACTTTAGGTTCAGAAGCGAGGGCGCGGGCGATCGCCACCCGCTGTTTCATCCCGCCGGACAATTCCTTCGGTAGCGACGAAGCAAACTGCGTCAATCCTACCACACTCAAATAATAGCTCGCTTGTTCGCGCCGCTTTTTCTTGGACACGCCTTGAAGTTTGAGGCCAAACTCGGCATTTTCCTGCACGTTCATCCAAGGATAAAGAGTGTAATGCTGAAATACCATACCTCGATCCGGCCCAGGGGAAACAACTTCTTTGCCATCAATTTTCACTTCCCCTGTTGTCGGCTTGTCCAATCCCGCAATCTGCCTCAACAGAGTAGATTTGCCCGAACCGGATGCGCCTACCGCGCAGATAAATTCGCCTTGCTTGATGCTCATATTGATGTCCTTGAGGACAACTAATTTACCGTTTTTCGTTTCAAAGTTTTTGTGCAGGTTGTTGATTTGTAGAAACATGAGTTTATCCTCGGTATTGTAGTAAGTAAAAAAATGACACCATTCTGCCTTTTAACATCTGCTTACTGTTTCTGACTTGACCATTTACAAGAAACCCGCAGCAGGTATTGAAAAAGCAAATCAAAAGTCAGTCCGATCGCCCCAATGACAATCAGCCCCACAAAAATTTCATCGGTTCGGAGAAATCGACCTGCGACGCTGATCCGGCGGCCTAAGCCTTCGGTTGCCGCAATCAATTCCGAGACAATTACCAATTGCCAAGCCGCAGCTAAGTTGATGCGGCTAGCATCAAGAATTCCCGGCAAAACGTGGGGAAAAATAACTTGAGTGAGGATTTCCCAGCGATTACCGCCCAACATATAAGTAGATTCGATCAAGTCTTTTGGAACAAACTTGACTGTATCCATCACCATCAGCGAATTGAAGAAAAAGACGCCGATAAATATCAGGGTAATTTTGGGTTCTTCGCCGATTCCCAAGTAGAGAATTAGCAGGGGAATAAACGCTGGTGCGGGCATATATCGCATCAAGCCGAACATGGGTTCCAGCAAGGCGCGAATACTGGGAAAACTGCCCATCAGCACGCCAATTGGTATGGAAAAAACCAAGGCGAACAGAAAGCCCACTCCCACCCGCCACAAACTCGCTACCGTATCTTTCAAAAGTTCGCGAGTGTTCCACAGCCGACCAAATGCCTCTAAAACTTTGCCGGGGGAAGGCAAAAATTTGGGGTCTACGTTGGCGAAGGTTGTTACTAGCGACCACAGCAGCAGCGGCAGTGCGATCGATGTTACCGTTAACCCAATATTGAGGGGTTGTGGTATCTCTTCCGCAATCCGCCAGAAAACGGTGGGATTTAGGTTTTTTTGCTTGAGGTGGGATTGGATTGATCGCGGATCGGGATTTGGTGGCATGATTTAATTGCGGAACGGTTTGTCGAGTAATTGGAGTAGATTTTGGGGATTATAAAAAGTATTTTTTTTACGGTTTTTTGTGTCTGCACAATCCTAAATTATGCCTTTTAGCTTTTACCTTCGGCATAAGCTTTTATAAAACGATCGTCAAATAATGTGCTGATATCTGGTTGGGTTTTTGCTAAATTTACATCGACGAGAAATTTAGTCATTTCGGCCGCCGCAAACTGCAATGATGTCATGTCATTTCCCGGTTGAAAGGCTTTCAAGTTTTCCTCGATCGTAAATATCTTAGTGCCATTTTCATATTCTTTGTATTCCTCGACGCTAACTCCGGCGCGGTTGGCTAGAATCTCGTAAGATTTCTCTTTATTTGATTTCATGTATTCCAATGTGGCAAACCATGAATTGACCAGCGCTTGCACTCGATCGGGGTGTTCGCCGATAAACTTTCGCGTGAATACCAAATGGTCGGAAATCGCCCCCGGAAAATCTTTTGAACTAAATAGTTCCTTGCTGTTCGATCGTTTTAATGCTTGCGTGGTAAACGGCGCAAATACTGCCACCGCATCGACTTGTCCTCCGACGAAAGCCGCCGCAGCTTTACCAGTTTCCAGCGGTACAAATTGAATATCTTGCACTGATAAACCTGCTTTTCTCAGCCCTAACAGCAATAAAAAGTGATCGACTGTACCTTCCTCGGCTGCAACTTTTTTGCCTTTTAAATCGGCAACGGAATTGATGCCTTCGGCGACAATCACTTTGTCATTTCCAGTCGAGTTGTCGTTGACTAAAACAATTACTTGATCGGCACCGCCTGATATAGAGTTTACGGTATCGCCGAGGGTTTGGCTGTTAGCATTTATCTGTCCTGCTGTGAGGGTGCTGATCGATTCTAAGTAGCCGTCAAACCATTTTAAGTCTACAGGAACATTGTTGGCTTCAAATATCTTTTGCTCTTTGGCAATTTGCCACGGAAACCAGCCTGGCCACGCGCTAAATCCGAGGCTAACTGCATCAGCACTTACTGAAGAAGCTGCTTCGCTTTCTGTCGTGGTTTTGATATAAATTGCCGGGTTGACGCAGCCGACAGCGAAAAACAAGGTGATGAAAAATAGGGCGCAGTAGGATAAGGGCGATCGCGTTATTTTTGGGGAGTAATATCGGATATTCATAGCATATTCTGGTTGCTGGTTAGAGGTGAATATGTCGATCGAGCTTTTGCACCTTCTTTGGCTTCCTTAGCTTCCGCAAACCCCCTTGATATACAAGGATAAAGCCCGAGAGCTAACGAACCGAGTCTTGATGACCGATCGCGTTTCTCCCGGGCTTTTATCCCGCCGTGTAACTGGCTAGTGTTCCCCTCAAATTAATAAAATATTGGGATGACCAGTCTGCTTCTCTCGGACCAGCACTTGAACTTTCTAAGCTGAGTTAGAAACTGATTCAAATCGGAACCCTAGAAGCGGTTAAATTTTTTGGTTTTTGTCTGTATAAGTCCTGTTTGCAACCCAAGGAGTTATTCGAGACAGTCAGTAACAGCAATGCACTTAGCTTTTTGAAAGGTAAGCACAATGTAGCGTGCAATTTTACTAGATTGCTACGTTTCAAACGGTAACAGCAAACTTAATGAGAAAATGTGTAAGATGTTACAAAAAATGGTTTTTTTGGGAGTTGTTAATTAAAATTTTTGGAAGATTAAAGCGGGCGATGATAGGGGGCGATTGGAAATCGCGAAGTTTACCTGCACACAAAGACGAAACCCGCAAGGTCTGGGTTGAATATTTCTCAAGAAATACTTCGATCCCTCGACTAGATGCAAGTACGATCGACAATGCGGTAAACTAACCTTCTATTTTTAATAACGATCGCCTTGCACAGCCTTTGAAGTCATTTCTTCAATCTAAAATCTAAAATCTAAAATCTAAAATCGAACGATCGCCAAACACAGCCTGTGAAGTCATTTCTTTAATCTAAAATCTAAAATCTAAAATCTAAAATCGACAGAGTTAATTGAGGGTGCATTATGGAAAAAGTTAACTACACTCAGAGTCTCGACATTCATTCGCTGCTCGCTCGCTACCGCACCGGCTCGATCGCGCCTGCCGATGCGATCGCCAGCGTGTACGATCGGATCGAACGCTATGCAGATCCGGCAGTATGGATTTATTTAGCACCGCAGGCGGAAACCCTCGAACGCGCCAAAGCTTTGGAAAGCCTAGACCCGCAACAATTGCCGCTCTACGGAATACCTTTTGCGATCAAAGATAATCTCGATTGGGCGGGCGTTCCGACTACGGCGGGATGTCCTGCGTTTGCTCGCACTCCAGCGCGATCGTCCGCAGTCGTAGAGCGCCTGTGCGCGGCAGGTGCGATCGCGATCGGCAAAACAAACATGGATCAGTTTGCCACAGGATTAGTGGGAACCCGCACGCCCTATGGAGTTTGCCGCAATCCGTTCGATCGGCGCTACATCCCGGGCGGATCGAGTTCCGGTTCCGCCACAGCAGTCTCGGCCGGATTGGTGAGTTTTGCTCTGGGTACCGATACGGCAGGATCGGGGCGGGTTCCCGCTGCTTTTACCAACATTGTCGGGCTGAAGCCAAGTTGCGGCTCGATCAGCACTCGCGGCCTACTACCAGCGGTGCGATCGCTCGATTGCGTCTCTGTGTTCGCTCTCACCTGTGCGGATGCGGCCTCCGTGCTGGAAGTAGCCAGCGGTTTTGACGCTGAGGATGCGTTTTCTCGCCACCCTGAAACGAAAGTTTTGCCGGATTTATCCAGCTTGCGGGTGGGGGTTCCCGGAGAGGGCGAACTCGAATTTTTCGGGAATGCAGAAGCCGAACAGCGCTACCGAGAAGCGATCGCGCGCTTGCAATCATTGGGCTGCACGATCGCACCTATTGACTTCAAACCCTTTGCGGATGCTGCCGAACTCCTCTACGGCGGGCCTTGGGTAGCAGAAAGGTTGGCCGCGATCGGCGATTTCCTCGACGCGCACCCAGAGGATATCGATCCGATCGTCTACGAAATTATCAGCGGCGGCAAACGCTACGATGCCGTCGCGGCTTACCGCGCGTCCTATCGGTTGGCCGAGCTCCGCCAGAAGGCAGAAATTCAGTGGCAGTCAATGGATGTGTTGGCGGTGCCGACGACAGGTACGATATATACTGTCGCAGAAGTTGCAGCCGAGCCGATCGCGCTCAACACCAATCTCGGGCGCTACACGAACTTTGCGAATTTGCTCGATTTGTGCGCGATCGCAGTACCCAGCGGGTTTCAAAGCAGCGGATTGCCCGCAGGATTGACACTGATGGCTCCTGCGTGGCACGATTTATCGCTCTGCAGCCTGGGATCTGCTTTCCACGATCGCTTGGGGGGAACTTTGGGCGCAACCGGCCTGGCGCTGCCAACCGTCCCAGAACCCGCCATCGCAGCCAAATCTTCCTCAGAAGAACGAGTCAAAATAGCCGTAGTTGGCGCTCATTTGAGCGGTGAGCCGCTGAATTATCAACTAATTGAGGGGGGAGGCATTTTGGTTCGCGCCTGCCGTACCAGCCCGATTTACAAGCTGTACGCTTTGACGGGTACTGCTCTGGGCAAGCCGGGATTGGTGCGTCAGATAGAGGGCGGTAGCGCGATCGAGGTGGAAGTTTGGGAGTTGTCGATCTCCGCTTTCGGCGGATTTGTCGCTAAAATTCCCCCGCCGCTGGGAATTGGTACGCTGGTGTTGGAGGACGGCTCGACGGTGCAGGGCTTTTTGTGCGAACCTTATGCTGTGGCGGATGCGATCGATATTTCTGATCTGGGGGGTTGGCGAGCTTATAACTTCCGCTTTTAAGCTAAGTTAGAATGGCAAATTTCTACCATCTTGAGAATCATGCCATCAGCAGTGCCAGTTCAGCCAATTCCCGTCACAACCCCAACTCCCGCCACGGGTACCCGTCCCTCCGGGGCATCTGGCGGCAGGAATGGCACCAGTGGCCCCGACTCTCTCAGGGGTAGTGCGGGCGCGGACTTGATATTTGGTTTGGGTGGCCCTGACAGCATTTTGGGCTTAGCCGCCAACGATTCCCTCTACGGCGGCGACGGCGACGACTCAATACTGGGGGACGCTGGCAATGATTTGCTGTTCGGCGGTGCGGGTGGTGACAGCGTTTTGGCCGGCCTCGGCGACGATACTTTCTACGGTGGTAAAGGTTCTGATTCAATGCTGGGCGACGATGGCAATGATTTGCTGTTTGGCAACCAAGACACTGATACTTTGTTGGGCGGCGCGGGTAATGACACGTTTTTTGGGGGTGCGGGCGATGACTCGCTGTTTGGTGGCATCGGCGATGACTGTTTATCGGGCGATCGCGGGCGAGATACTTTAACTGGCGGCGTCGGAAACGATACTTTTGCGATCGGGCGTCAGGCAGATGGTGATGTGATTACAGATTTTACTGATGGTACGGATCGAATTCGCTTGACTGCCGGTCTCACCTTTGGCGAACTCACCATTTCCGCTGGGGCCGGAACTACGACGAGTACAATTATTCAGTTTACAAGCAGTAAGGAAACTCTGGCTACTTTATTCGGAGTTGCCCGCACTTCTATCAGTCAGGCTGACTTTATTTTTTGATGGGTAATGGGTAATTGGGAATTGGGAATTGATAATTGGGCGGGCGGGTACTTTTTAGTTTTAAGTTTTTAATGTTGAATTTTAACTCAAAACCGCTTTCGCCTTGCGAATAATTTTAGCTTTAGCGTTCCCCAATAAAGCAAGCTCAAAACTTCTCATCTTCCTTTTTCCTGCTTCCTTGTATCACTTAAATCCCATACATTGCCCGTTGCATTCTTCCTTCTTCCTTCTTCCTTCTTCCTTCTTCCTTCTTCCTTCTTCCTTCTTCCTTCTTCCTTCTTCCTTCTTCCCTCTTCCTTCTTCCCTCTTCCTTCTTCCTAATGACTACTGACGGTTTTCTCAATCTCAACAAACCTGCGGGCATGACATCTCACGACTGCGTGGGGCGAGTGCGCCGACTATTGAAACTCAAGCGAGTCGGACACGGAGGAACCCTCGATCCTGCTGTGACTGGCGTTTTGCCGATCGCCCTGGGCAAAGCAACCAGACTGCTGCAATATCTCCAACACAATAAAGCTTACCGAGGCACGATTCGGTTTGGCTTAACTACTGCTACTGACGATTTAGAAGGAGAAATTATCCATTCTCGACCGGTGCCGGAGTTGAGTTTGGAAAAAGTGCAAGCTGCACTGCCAAAATTTATAGGAAAAATTGAGCAGTTTCCACCGAGTTTTAGTGCGGTGCAGGTGGCAGGAAAACGCCTTTATGAGTTAGCTAGAAAAGGCGAAACTGTGGAAGTTGCTGCTAGGAATGTCGAGGTTTTTCGACTGGAAATCTTGGATTGGCGATCGGGGGATTTTCCTGAATTGGATTTGTCGATCGCCTGCGGGGCGGGTACTTACATTCGGGCGATCGCGCGGGATTTGGGCGCGGTGTTGAATACAGGCGGTACTTTGGCTTGTTTGACTCGCACCGAAAGTAGCGGTTTCTCGATCGACCAAAGTCTCAGTTTTGAACAATTGGAACTGCAATTGCAGGAGAATAAATTCTGCCCGATTTTGCCATCGGCGGTTTTGGGACATTTAGGGGCGATCGTCCTTTCTCCTGAATATACCAAACGCTGGTTTCAAGGACAGCGCCTCCCGATTCCCGAAACGCTGATCGGCGGAGAGGAAGAAATTAGCAACAATCCCTTCCCCAACCCAATACCCCAACATCCCTACCCGTTGCAGGTTTACGATCGAGACGGTAATTTTTTAGGTATCGGTCAAGTAGCCAACTCAGAGACAAGTACCATATTATCTCCTCAAATTGTGCTTTAACTATCTAAAATAAAAAGGAAAATAGGTATAATTAGGACTGGAAAAGTTAGCGTAATTATCAATGCTGAGAATGCCTTCGATTCACCTAGCTGACAGCGGTAGGGGACGATATTTTGCTATTAATCTAATCAATCACTGAGGTAAAAATTGTGAAAATATTGCTAATCGGATTAATCCGAGGCTACAAAATGGGGATTTCTCCTTACCTGCCTAACGCCTGTAGATTTCACCCAACTTGCTCGCAATACGCGATCGAAGCAATAGAAAGATTTGGGCCTGCCCGTGGCAGTTCAATGGCGTTTAAGCGAATTTTGCGCTGTCATCCTTTTCATCCTGGGGGTTACGATCCAGTACCTCCCAAAGATAGCGAGGGCAATTAGTTATTAGTAACAAACAGTATTTTATTTATTAGTTAATAGTACAAAGAGGCGTTGCATCCTCCTGGCTAAAACGCCCGAGGGGAATCACTCCCTGAGAGGGTTAAATTCGCACAATTAGTGGTGTTTTTTAACTCAAATTCAGTAATATTACTGTTATCTTTCAAAACTCAGCAGCTATATAATGGTACAAACAGAGTACAGGGGATGCGAGTTGATATGTCTGCTACCGCAATCGGATACAAAATGTTGTCCCATACTCTGGCTGTACTCAGCCAGAAACAAGCAACGGGGAAACTCCTGTTAGAGCAAGGGGAGCAACAATGGCAACTTTATTTTTTTCAGGGTTGTTTGGTGTATGCTACGGGAGGATCGCACAGAGCGAGGCGCTGGTATAGGGCGATCGGGCAACACTGTCGAAATTTTCATGTCGATCTCAGAGACCTCAATGCTGGAGAACTGTGGGAATATCAACTGCTTCAGCGAGGGGTAGCAGCCAGCGAAATGAGTCTGGAACAAGCTAAGGCGATCGTCCACACCAGCCTTTCCGAAGTGTTCTTTGCTTTGATCGGTCAATCGGGTTTGCGCCGGGAGTGGCGTCCGTCCCAGAAATATTTTTCTACAATTACTTCTTCTTTGCTGCTGTCTTTAACAGAAGTAGAGAAAGTTCTGTGTTGTACAGAAGAAATTTGGCAGAAGTGGAAAGGAATGGGTTTGTGGTTGGTAGATCCAGAACAAGCACCGCTTTTAAAACCGTCGGCCCAGTTGCAGCAAAATCGATTTAGTTCTAATTCTTTGATCGCTTTGGGTAACGTATTCAACGGCGAGAATACTCTTTGGGATATTGCATTTAAGAAAAAGCAGTGCGTGACAGTGGCAACTCGCGCTTTAGTTAATTACATCAAGCAGGGTTTAGTAAATTTCCGAACAGTACCAGACTTGCCGTCGCCTATAGAACAGTGGCGCCTTGCCGCGGCGATCGCTGGGCCGGGTCGCCCTTTGATTGCTTGTATCGATGACAGTCCGACAGTATGCGAATTTTTAGAGCAAATTTTGTTGCCGGAGGGATATCGAGTCCTAAAAATTCAAGACCCGATGCAGGGAGTGGGCCTCCTCGCCAAACAAAAGCCTGCTTTAATTTTTATGGACGTGGTGATGCCGAAGACAAGCGGTTTTGCTTTGTGCAATTTTTTGCGAAAAACACCTGCTTTTCGCGAAACTCCGATCGTGTTTTTGACCGGTCAAGACGGTATAATTGACCGCACGCGAGCGAAATTGACAGGTGCTTCGGATTTTTTGAGCAAGCCAGCCAATCCGGAACAGGTTTTGCAAATAGCTGACAAGTATTTGAAGGTAAAAGGCGATCGCTACCCTTTGGCAATTCGTCCCCATGATTTACTGAACTCGCACCAACTTACCTTGGCAAATTCTTGACCCCAAATTAATGAACACAAGAAGCCCTTAATGGGTGCGTCAGTTCCTGACGCACCCTACGCTCATTGTAAAATAAAGACGCAATCGAATTTAAGATAATTAATTATGAGTAATGTTACGATCGATCGCACCCCGCAGGTGAGCGTAGTAATTCCGGCTTACAACTGCGCGGATTACGTCGGCCAAGCCGTAGATAGCGTTCTGCATCAAACCTATGCTAACTGGGAAATTATTGTCGTAGACGACGGCTCCCGAGACAATACCAAGTTAGTTTTAGAGAAATATGGCGATCGAATTCGCTACATTTACCAACAGAATCAAGGAGTTTCGATTGCCAGGAATCACGGCATCGAGCTATCGCGAGGAGAATTCATCGCCTTTCTGGATGCTGACGACTACTTTTTTCCCGACAAATTAGCAGCACAAATGGCTGTATTTGCAGCGCGACCAAATCTAGGAATAGTTCACAGCGGCTGGCGTCTAGTTAATAGTAGAGGCGAACCGCTAAAAGATGTCAAACCCTGGCAAAATGTACCTAAATTAGACTTAGAAATGTGGCTGCGGTGGAAACCAGTATTACCCAGCGCGATGGTATTTCGCCGTCAGTGGTTAGAGCGCGTCGGCGGATTTGATCCTCGATTTCCCCCGGCGGAAGATACAGATTTAGTGCTGCGTTTAGCCTTAATGGGATGCGAAGCAGAGTGGTTGCAACAAGTAACTGTTTGCTACCGCCAGCACGAACAAAGCGCCATGTACAAAGGTTTACCGCAGGCTAGATCCCTCGCGGCAGTGATGGATAATTTTTTTGCCCGCCCCGAGTTGCCGGATAAAATACGTTTGTTGGAAAAGCAAATCAAGTACAGTACCTTAGTTTGGATTGCTTGGTATTTGTACCGCACCGGTCATTCTGTTGAGATGGTAGAGTTTTTGCAGCGTTCTTGGAATTATACGCCTTATTTGCCTGTGGAAACAGTCATTAATTGGGCGGAAGCTTTCGCCGAGTTTTCGCAGGATGCGGGAAATGAATTCGATGCAGATTTATTAGCTCAATCTCCCGAGTGGCAGCAGTTAATGCAGTGGACTATTCTCGGTACGCCAGCTTGATTGTGTTAATAGTCGATCGAGCTTTTATGTTATTTCTGGTTGATTCGGGATAGTATAATTTGCGCGATGTAAAGGCGGGTTTTACCAACAATCTATAGCGCTTTTCAGGGCGGAAGTGATATCAAATCAAATCCGGTAGCATCGGAATTAATATTACCCACAGCTTTCGAGAAGGGACTGCGCCGTGTCCCTACAATTAATCTGGTTAGGGGAACGGCATGATGCCGTGTCCGACCTATCATGTCTGAGTTCTCATATCGTTTCCGGTTGCATCGGAATAATAAAATCGAGTCAAAAGTTAATACTCAACCATTCAGTTTTTTGAAGCCGAGTAAACAGTCAACAGTCATGAAGAGTGTTAGCGGCATTGATATTAATCATCCGTTTAATCATTCCGATGCAACCGGATCTAATATTACGGAGTCAGTATTGGGAGTTCTGAGTTCGATATTGTCGTCAGTTCCTAATGCTGAACTGGCGTCGATATCGGTAGTCTTTATCGGCTTATTTGAAAGTTTTTTGGGCTTTTTCTAAGTCTTTGAGTGTCATCCTAGGGATTATTCCTTGGCAGAAAAGGAGTTGCCGCAGCTACAGCTTTGGGCGGCATTGGGATTGTGAAATCGGAAACCTCCGCCCATCAAGTCTTCTGAATAATCCAAAGTGAGCTCATTGAGATATTTTAAGTGCTGGGGGTCGATCGCAACGGAAATTCCCTCCGACTCGCATAAAGCGTCTTCTGGCGCTGGCGCATCGTCAAATGCCATTGTATAAGACAAACCGGAGCAGCCGCTCGATTCCACGCCCAGACGAAATAAAGCATTGGGATTCGGATGCTTCGACTTAAGGCGCGTTACTTCTGTTGCTGCTGTTTTGCTCAGATGAATCATTATGAGTAATTGGTAATTGGTAATTAGTAATTGGGAAGTAATGTTGAATTTTGAAAATGTAGAATGTGTCTAGGCGTGTACCTTACCCGGAGAATGTAAAGTGCGCCGGGCCGCGCACCTTACCCCTATATCTTTAGCAACTTGAGTTACTTAGCCTTTTCATTACGAGCATAATCGTCTTGAAAGCGGATAATATCATCTTCTCCGAGATATTCGCCATTCTGCACCTCAATTAAAACCAGGGGGATAACTCCCGGATTTTCCAGGCGGTGAGAAGTGCACTGAGGAACGTAGGTAGACTGATTGGTAAACAGAACAATTTCTGTTTCACCGCAAGTAACTTTTGCAGTACCAGAAACCACAATCCAGTGTTCGCTGCGGTGGTGGTGCATTTGCAGGCTGAGGCGATGTCCAGACTTAACTTCGATCCGCTTAATTTTATATCCTGGGCCTTCTTCTAGAGTCGTAAATGAACCCCAAGGCCGCAATTCTGTAGCGGCTATTCCGTTGGGTGCAGCAGGTGCGTGCAGAGTAGATACTTGAGAAATTTCTTGAATCTGTACCATGATTTTCACTCCTTGAGGATTGCTTGCTGAATCCTGTGGTAAACAACGTTGGATTGTGATATTAGCTAATTTATCCTTAAAACCGAAGTCCGATCGCGCGAACCGGTTAGCGGACTGTAGAGTTTTGCACTTTTGTCTGCTCTGCCCGATCGACCCACCTTGACCACCATAGCAAAATCATCACAGCAGTTGTAACCCCGTATTTGCGATCGCCCCAATCTACATCAAATCTTCATTCTCAAAGGCCTGTGCTTTAAAGAAGCTTAACGGGGAGACGGGAAGAGAGGGGGACAGGGGGACAGGGGGACAGGGGGACAGTGGGGGATTGGGGGAGAGGGACAGGGTGAGAGAGGAAGAGGGAGATAATTTTTCTTCTGACTAATGACTCATGACTCATGGCTAATGAATCATGACTGCTGAGAGATAACAATTTTCTTAAGCTTAAAAGTTACAAGCAGACATGATTAGAAAATACAGATTAGGTACAATAAAAAGCTCGGTACTCTGTCGATCGCAATTTTTTCGTCACTTTTAGGAAAACATCAAAATGAACAGCAACGAACTGCCAGCAAAACAAGGCCTATACGATCCGCAGTTCGAGCACGACGCTTGCGGAGTCGGATTCATCGTACACATGAAGGGTAACAAATCCCACGAAATTGTCGAGCAGGCACTGACAATCCTATTGAACCTCGACCACCGAGGCGCGTGCGGCTGCGAACCCAACACCGGAGACGGGGCCGGGATTTTGATGCAGGTGCCCCACAAGTTTCTCAAAAAAGTAACGGCGGCCCTAAACATCGAACTTCCAGAAGCCGGCGAGTACGGCGTTGGCGCGATTTACTCGTCGCCAAATCAAACTGAACGCGAAAACGGCCAACGCATTTTTGAGGAAATCGCCGCCGAAGAAGGCCAGGAAGTGCTGGGCTGGCGCGATGTTCCCACTGACAACTCGTCCCTCGGCGACACCGCCAAATCTAGCGAACCCTTCATGCAGCAAGTGTTCCTCCGGCGCGCCGCAGGTATTGACGAGGCGGCTTTCGAGCGGAAACTGTACGTCATCCGCAAACGAGCTCACAATGCCATCCGCAGGACTAACACAGACCCCTATTGGTACAATTCCACTCTCTCGTGCCGGACGATCGTCTACAAAGGTATGTTAATGCCGGTGCAAGTCGGCGATTACTATCCCGACTTGCACGACCCGGACATGGAAAGCGCTCTAGCCCTAGTTCACTCGCGCTTCAGCACGAATACTTTTCCGAGCTGGGAACGATCGCACCCTTACCGCTACATCGCCCACAACGGCGAAATTAACACGATGCGCGGCAACATTAACTGGATGCACGCGCGACAATCGCTGTTCGAGTCTGAACTATTCGGCGATGACTTAAAGAAAATCCCCAATTTAATCAATATCGAAGGCAGCGACTCGACGATTTTTGATAATGCTTTGGAATTGCTGACTTTGGCTGGGCGTTCTTTGCCGCACGCTGTAATGATGATGATTCCCGAACCTTGGACAGCCCACGAGTCCATGAGTGACGAGAAAAAAGCTTTCTACGAATACCATTCTTGCTTGATGGAACCTTGGGACGGCCCAGCTTCGATCGCCTTTACCGATGGTACATCGATCGGAGCCGTGCTCGATCGCAACGGTTTGCGCCCTTCCCGCTACTGCGTTACCAAAGACGACTTGGTAATTATGGCATCGGAAGCCGGAGTTTTGCCGATCGCCCCAGAACGAATTGTATCAAAAGGTCGCTTGCAACCGGGGCGGATGTTCTTGGTAAATACCGAGGAAGGCCGCATCGTCTCTGACGAGGAAATTAAAACCAAAATCGCCACAGAACACCCGTACCGCCAGTGGATCGACCAGCACATGGTCGAAATAGCCAAACTGAAAGATGCGCCGGCAGTAGCAGAATCTCATCCCGAAACATTATTGCAGCGGCAAATGGCTTTCGGCTACACCTTTGAAGAACTGCGGTTGCTGTTAGCGCCGATGGCAAAAGATGGCGTGGAAGCTGTCGGCGCGATGGGTGCGGATACGCCGCTGGCGGTGCTTTCCAACCGCCCAAAACTGCTTTACGAATACTTCCAGCAGTTGTTTGCTCAAGTTACTAATCCGCCAATTGATTCTATCCGCGAAGAAATTGTAACTTCTGCCGAAACTACGATCGGCGCTGAACGCAATTTGCTCAAACCCGAACCGGAAAGCTGTCATTTGATTGAACTGAAAACGCCCATTCTCAGCAATGAAGAATTAGCTAAGCTCAAACACGTAAATGAGGGCAATTTCCGGTCGATTACACTGCCGATTTTGTTTGACCCCAAAAGCGGGGTAAAAGGTCTCGAACAAGCCTTAGAAGAGGTTTTTGCAGCAGCAGACAGCGCGATCGCCTCCGGGGTGAATATCATCATTTTGAGCGATCGGGGTATCAGTCCAGACCAAGCCGCAATTCCGGCGCTGCTGGCAGTTGCGGGCCTGCACCACCACTTGATCCGTAAAGGTACGCGCACGCGGGCGGGACTCGTACTCGAATCCGGCGAACCGCGCGAAGTGCATCACTTTGCAACACTTATTGGATATGGTTGCGGCGCGATTAATCCGTATTTGGCCTTTGAGACGATCGCCGATTCGATCCGCGAAGGATTGCTGCTAAATGTCGAGTACAAAACAGCTTGCAAAAACTACGTCAAAGCCGCCACTAAAGGTGTGACGAAAGTTGCCTCGAAAATTGGGATTTCGACAATTCAAAGTTATCGCGGCGCGCAGATTTTTGAGGCGATCGGCTTGAACAAATCCGTAGTCGATAAATACTTTGCTTGGACAGCCTCGCGGATTGAAGGCGTAGACCTCGAAGTCATCGCCCAAGAAGCTATTTTGCGCCATAATCACGCTTTCCCAGACCGCCCATCCAGCGGACATACTCTCGATGTCGGCGGCGAATATCAGTGGCGGAAAGAAGGCGAAGCGCATTTGTTTAGTCCGCAGACAATTCACGCGCTGCAAAAGTCGGTGCGCGAGGGCAGTTATACGCTTTTCAAACAGTATTCGGGGCTGGTTAACGAACAAAACCAGCAGCATTTTACCTTGCGCGGTTTGTTGCAATTCAAACAGCGGGAATCGATACCGATTGAGGAAGTTGAGCCGATCGAATCTATTCTCAAACGCTTTAAAACTGGGGCGATGAGTTATGGTTCGATTTCTAAAGAAGCCCACGAATCGCTAGCAGTAGCGATGAATCGCATTGGTGGCAAATCGAACACCGGTGAAGGTGGCGAAGATCCCGATCGCTACACTTGGACGAACGATCGCGGCGACTCGAAAAACAGCGCGATCAAACAAGTTGCTTCCGGGCGTTTCGGCGTTACCAGCTTGTACCTTTCCCAAGCGCGGGAACTGCAAATCAAGATGGCGCAAGGCGCGAAACCCGGTGAAGGCGGACAGTTGCCGGGTAAAAAAGTATACCCGTGGATTGCCAAGGTGCGGAACTCGACTCCGGGTGTGGGTTTGATTTCGCCTCCTCCTCACCACGACATTTATTCGATCGAAGATTTGGCCGAATTGATTCACGACTTGAAAAATTCCAACCGAGAAGCGCGGATTAGCGTCAAACTCGTGTCGGAAGTGGGAGTCGGGACGATCGCGGCCGGGGTTGCGAAAGCCCACGCCGATGTCGTGTTGATTTCCGGCTACGACGGCGGTACGGGCGCGTCGCCCCAGACTTCGATCAAACACGCCGGATTACCTTGGGAATTGGGACTGGCGGAAACTCACCAAACTTTGGTACTCAACAATCTCCGCAGCCGGATTGTGGTGGAAACTGACGGTCAAATGAAAACTGGCCGCGATGTAGTAATTGCTGCCTTGCTTGGCGCTGAGGAATTCGGTTTTGCTACCGCGCCGCTGGTGACATTGGGCTGCATTATGATGCGCGTGTGCCACCTGAACACTTGCCCGGTGGGCGTGGCGACGCAAGACCCGCTGCTGCGGAAAAACTTTACCGGCGACCCCGAGCACACGGTAAACTTTATGACCTTCGTCGCCCAGGAAGTCCGGGAAATTATGGCGCAGTTGGGCTTCCGCACGCTGAATGAAATGGTGGGGCGGACTGATGTTTTGGAACCTCAGCAAGCTGTGGAACACTGGAAGGCTAAGGGTTTGGATTTCTCGAAAATCCTTTATCAGCCGGAAGTTGGGGCGGATGTCGGGCGCTATTGTCAGATGGCGCAGGATCACGGTTTAGAAAAGTCTCTGGACATGAGTGTGTTGTTGGATTTGTGCAAAGGTGCGATCGAAAACGGCGAGAAGGTACAGGCCAAACTGCCAATTACCAACATCAACCGGGTTGTCGGCACAATTCTCGGCAACGAAATCACCAAACGCAACTGGGAAGGTTTGCCGGATGACACGGTGCACCTGCACTTCCAAGGCAGCGCTGGGCAAAGCTTTGGCGCATTCGTGCCCAAGGGAGTCACCCTGGAACTCGAAGGTGAAGCTAACGACTATTTGGGCAAGGGGCTCAGCGGCGGCAAGATTATCCTTTATCCGTCCCCAGCTTCTACCTTTGTCGCGGAAGAAAACGTGATTGTCGGTAACGTAGTGCTTTACGGCGCGACATCCGGCGAGGTTTTCATTCGAGGGATGGCGGGCGAACGTTTTGGGGTGCGTAACTCCGGCGTGAATGCAGTAGTTGAAGGTGTGGGCGATCACGGTTGCGAGTACATGACTGGCGGCAAAGTTGTAGTTTTGGGTGAAACCGGGCGCAATTTTGCAGCGGGTATGAGTGGCGGTGTTGCTTACATTTTGGATGAGGCGGGGGATTTTGCTACTCGCTGCAATATGTCGATGGTGGATTTGGAAAAACTGGAGGATGTTGAGGAGATTAGCGATTTGCGGCAGTTAATTCAGACTCACGTTGATTTGACTGGAAGTGCGAAAGCATCGAAGGTTCTGGCAAATTGGGACTCGATGGTGCCGGTGTTTGTGAAGGTGATGCCGAGGGATTATAAGCGGGTGTTGCAGGCTATTGAAAGGGCGATCGCATCGGGTTTAAGCGGTGATGATGCGCTGACGGCTGCATTTGAAGAAAACGCTCGCGATGTCGCCCGAATTGGTGGCAGCTAGGGTTTAGGATGAGGAATGGGTAATGGCTGTTATCAATCAGCAATTACCTATTCCTCACGAGCGATTACCAAATTGTTCACCAACTAACCTCGTCGTCTAACGGTATCTCGATATTCAATCCCCTTGGTGAGTACGATAATGATCTATCACCTCTTGAACCAGATTTATGATTTCTGGCGCTTGTAATTCTTGCGCTATATCTAATGCCTGCTGTAGCTTATTCAATCCTTCCTCTGGTTGATTGCAAACAATCAAAAGTTTCCGATAAAACACAAAGTATCAGGTTGATTGTTTTTGTGATTAACACGGCATTGAAATTCAAATGCTTCCCAAGCAAGCTCAATAGCATTTTCTAGATTTCCCTCCTGGCGAGCGGAGTCAGCTTTCTGATAAAGTCGAACTGCTTCATACCCATTGACTGCAAAAATTACCTGCTGTAATTCATGAATTCCCTCAAGCTGATTTTCTTGAGCCAAAGAAAGAGCCATTTCAATATCTAGTATTCCACCTTCATAATCGCCCTGATTTACCTTGATTTGCCCGAGTAATGAGAGGCATCCCGAACGCCACTCAACATCTTTTAATAATTCCGCTAGTCTCAAACATTGCAGAGCCACAGTAAGTGCATCATCCAATTCTTTGCTCTGACATTTCTCTTGAGATAGTTCAAACAGTTGTCTGATTTTTCCATACTGTACCGCCAAAGCAGCATCTTGCATTTCTTGCTTTCGGGAGAGTTGTTGTTCCTCAGCTATTTTAAGCGCATGAAATACTTTACTTATACCTATTTCAAAATCTCCTTGTATGATTAGAAAGTTTCCCCATGACAATAGAATAAATGCTCTAATTTCCTCATTTTCAACTTCTTCAACTAGAGAGAAAGCTTGTTCAATCAATTTAATTCCTGATTCTACATGACCTAAGTTAGCCTCTCGAACTGCCATATTATGTATCTGTAAAGCCCTATGAGAATGAGCATCTCCGATCAGCTTGTGGACTTCTTTGATATCCTCAGTTTGATTAATTTTGGAATAAAGCTCTAGAGAATCTGTTAGGTGTTTAAGGGCTTCATCTACGTCGCCTTGAGTAGATAAAACTTCTCCTAGAAGCTTGAGAATAGTAGCATGAAGAACAACATCAACGGCTGAGTTAACTTGTTCCAAAGCTTGCCTTAAAAAATCTGTTCCCGCATCATAATTTCCCTGTTTTATTTGCAGCAGTCCCATATCTCTGAGAGCAAGCGCATACAACTGAGGGAGTTTAATTGTGCTGGCTAGTTCTAAAGCAGTATTGATTTTTGTTTCTGCCTTACAAAATTCATTTCTATCTATCAGTATTTCGGCGGTTAGTAGTAATACATTAGCTTGAGTCTCTTTGTTTCCAATTTTTAAATATAATTGGTAGGATTCTTCAAGAAACTTTAAAGCTTCACCAATATTGTTTTGACGTTTATGAAGAATTCCTATCTGTTGAAGCGTCAGTGCTTCATGTGGTCGATCGCCATTATTTCTGTGCAGTTCGAGAGCTTGATGATAAAGCTCTAAAGCAAGCTCACGTTCGCCACACTCCGATCTAAAAGTGGCTAAATTGTGTAAAAGTGCTGCCTTAAGCCAAAGATTATCAATTTGGGGTAGTAGATTATTTAATTGTTCTAGAAGTTTCCTTGCTTCTTCTATTTCACCTTGTTTTAGCTTCTGCGATGCAGTATTGCTGAGAAGCTTAATTTGAACTTCAAAGTTCTTGGATTGTACTTCGTCTGAAACTAAACCTGACAATAAATTATCCCAAGCGTCAATTTGACCCCGATCAACTTGAAAAGCAGCCATATTAGTTTGTATAGTCAACAGTAAATCTTTGTCTCTGAATTTTTGGGCCAATTCATAGGCTTTTTTGTAATTTTTTAGTGCTTCTTCTGGTTCACCTAAATTTTTTCTAATCTCCGCTAATAGATTGAGTGATATAGCTTTACCACGATCGTTATCATTATCATTATCAATTTGAAGAACTTGTAAACAGAGTTCAAGAGCCTTTTGATAGTTCCCTTGTTGATTATGCAAATCAGCTAAATCATGAAGTATAGAAGCTTTAGTAATTTTAGGAAGTACAAAATCTTTTTGCGTTTCGCATTGCTGAGAGCATAAATCTAATGCCCCTTGATAATTATCCAAAGCTTCTTCTACTTCACCAATATGTTCCTGCGCTTTTGCCAAATAGTATAGAAGATTGGAAGATACAGGATAAATCCCTAAATACCCGAACGCTCCTTCCATAACGAATTTACATAGCGTAGCTACCTCTCTATACCTTTTTTGCTTATAGAGACGCATGACTAAAAACCAGTTTGCTTCTGTTAATACATCTGGTCTTAAGCCTTCCGTTGCAAGTCGGTACAATTCTAATAACCTATCTGTGGGTAAAGCTTGCTCTAAAAAAGTATCGTACAGAGAATCTTCTGATAATTCTTGCATTGCCACCATACCATTTTGAAAACCTTTAACTAACCATATGTGATGCAAATGTTCCACCGCAGTTTTGTATAACTCGATCGAGTCTTCAGGAAAATCAAGAAGTGGTTCTAAAATTCGCGGAACATAGTACAAAGTCTCTTCTTTACTGTGTATGCGCTCAAGTAAACCGAGTGCAACAGATCGGGAGATATAACTATCTACCTCAAAAGTTTCTGGGCAAATAATTTTTATAGCAGAAGCAGGTACTGGTAACTGATAAACTAAGCAAAAACCAAGCATTCGTCGCAATTTAGTTTGTTGTCGCTTCAGTAATTCCTCTGCCAAAATACTTTCACGGAACTCTTTGCTGGTTTTCTCTACTTCCTCCAGAATTTGTTTTTGATTAAGATGCTGTACTTGTAAAACTTTGTTCAACCATTCCAACAGGCGAGGATTACCAGCCGAAGTTTTCAAAGCTTTGAGTCGTAGCTCTAGATCGACTTCAGAACCAGGTGCAAAAGATATTAGACGATTACATTTCTTCTGTAAATCTGCACCTGATAGTGCAGCTAATTGCTCTCGATATAATCGTTGATCTAGATCGGGAAGCGGAAAATCATATGTAGAGGTGATGATTACTCGGTGTGGAAGACGAGACTGAGTTATTGCCTTCAATAAAGCCATCAGGACTGGTACAGCATCAGGCTTGAGAACCGCACTACCATCCGTTATCAATTCTAAGTTTGCTTCAAAATCATCAAGAATAAAGATTAGTCTTTGCGCTGATTCATTTAGCCCTTCTCGTAAGAATTTAGTTAACTTTTGCGCCAGCGGGAGTTTGCCTTGTAGAATGTCTTGCCCAGTTTCCGATAGACATTGTTCTGCAAGCTGCCTTAGCAGTTTGTCCTCATCTAATTGTCGGTAGATGAATATTTTGTCATAGCCCTGTAAACGTTCTAAAAGCCTTGCTGCGATCGTGCTTTTCCCAACTCCACCTAAACCATGCAAAATCACACCTAGCTTATCTGGAGCTCGTAATGCTCTCAAGCTACGTTGCAGTATTCTGCGTCGTCCCACAAATTCCTGCGGTGTAGCAACTCGAACAATTCCTTGCGAATCTAGAAACTGTTCATAAATTGGTTCTTCGGGTAACCATACCTGATCACCCAATGGTTCAACCAATGCTTTTGGGCACTTACCGCTAACATACAGTCTCAGTAGATGCCAGTCCTCTACCTTAGCCTCTCGCAAATGCTGATAAGTATTGGCAAGTGCCTCTGCAAGTTGATATCCAGCAGCAAGTTTGCTATAGAGATATGCTGCGGCTTGTGTTGCGACTACATCTGCGATCGGCCTTCCCCAACTTAAAACGGCTCTACATCCTTGCTCAATCAATGATTCCGCCAAAGAGGATACTGCACCATTACTCGGTGCTTCACCTGTTCGGCAACCTGATAAAAACACTAACTGGGGCATACGAAATCGCAAAGCAGCAGCAATTTCCGAGGCATATGCAATATGGCGTTCTCCAGTTTCTGTTTCTGTTAAAAAAAATGGTTTTTCATCTTCAATAGATGAATGTCCTGTCAAATGAAACACATCGAATGGTTCGCGATAACGCCCGCAGAGCTTGCTCAATTCTGTAATACAACCACTTTCCTCAACTCGTAAATCGAGAGGAATATCTGTGGTTGCCGTCAAAATTTGGGCTTCTTCCTGTTCAAAATCTAGTGATGGTTCTACATTGTCTGGCGACGTTGCCATGAATAAGAGCCGTAGAGGACCTTGCTGAATATCGTGCGAATCCTGGATAGGACGATCGACCCAACGTATTGGCACAATCACTGGATTTACACGTTCTACAATAAATTGCGCTCCATCATGTAAAGTCTCCCAGGGCAAATGTCCTAATCGTTCATGCACATCTAGTGCTAAAACTAACCCTTCCTCTTTACAGTCATTAATTGCGCGACTCAACCACCTGCCAGTACCATCTAACCAGCAGAACAGTTGATGGCCCATACCTTCCAAATCAGGCAGCAACATATAATAGCTGCCTTTTGCTTTCTGGATCAAGTTGTCGATGGATGATAAATCAAGCCGTTGGGTTTCGTACCTTGCGGGTTCTCCAAAGGCGTAACGCAGTTCTACAAACTGGTTTTCAAGCGCTACTAACTTGATGTAAAGCGTTTGCACACTAACTCTCCAGTTCTTCTAGTACGGCACGAATATCTTCAATCGTGGCATTCTCTAAAACCACTCGAACATCTCCAGCCACAAGCACTACATCAAATTTCTTCTTAGGTTTCTTATATTCCTGATACCACTTCCGAATTTGTTCCGCAACTGCGACTGTACCGCCCACGATCCCTATAACAGTACCTATCACTGCCAATGTGCCTTCCTTCGTAGGGAGAGAACCTTTTGCTACTTCCCAATTACCCTGCAACCCCGTGGTTTCAAAGAGCTGTGCAGCCGCAATATCAACACCTTCACCTTCAAGAGACAGCTTTACTTCTGGCATATATTAACCAAGGAACTGTAAATACCAGTATGATATCAAATTTTTGTAGGATCTACCAAAGGAAATCGATCTAGAATGCTCTAGGACAAAGTGTCCGTGTGCTACATACAACACTTATCTGGTGTTGTTGCTGTTTAATTGAGTGATCGCAACCGATCCACAACCGATCGAAATTGAATTCACCCCCGAATTGCTGTTGCCGCACCCGTTTGATATAATGTTGTTACTAGATTGTAGAATAGCAATCAAAAAAAAGGGATAATTATGACCGTCGAACAAGCCATTTTGGAAAATGTGAAGGTCTTATCGCCAGACCAAAAACAAGAAGTCTTAGCTTTCATCAAATTCTTGCAGTCCGATAAATGGGAAGATATCTATAAAGGACGCTTCAAAGAACTGCAACAAAAAATTCGTCAAAACACTGATATCGATCCCGATGATGACCCCACTGAAACTGTCATCGAAGGGATTCAGCAAGGCTTCCATGAGGCAATTACCGGACAAACTCTCCCCTTGTCTCAACTGTGGGATGGCATTGATGACAATTGATCCACAACCGATCCAAATTGAACTCACCCCCCGATTTCAACGAGACTTGCGAACTTTAGGCAAACGCTATCGCAACATTCGCAACGACATTCAGCCTGTAATCGAACAACTTCAAGCGGGGGAACTTCCGGGCGATCGCATTCCGGGGATGGAGTACGAAATTTTCAAAGTCAGAATTAAAAACAGTGACATTCAAAAAGGCAAAAGTGCTGGCTACCGTGCTATTTATTACCTCAAAACTAGCGATTCGATCGTTTTGGTGACTATCTATTCTAAATCAGACCTATCAGACATCGCCGCCGAAACAGTTCGAGAAATTCTAGCCCAATACGAGCAACAATTTCCCGAATCAGAAGAATTATGAACTATCAACTTTATTCAGATGTCATGTTGCTGTGCAACCTTCCTGAAGAAGGACTTGATGCTGGCGATATCGGTACGGTTGTGGAACAGCATCAGGTTGATGGACTAGAAACAGGTTATAGCGTTGAGTTCTTCGATCTGTTGGAAAACACTGTAGCAGTTGCCACGCTACCTGGAAGTTATTTGCGATCGCAGGAGGAGTGCAAATAGACCTACAGTAAGACTTGTTAATAGTCTTGCTGCCCACGGAAGTCGATCGAGAGGACATACAGGCGATGGTCAATATTCACAATTCTCATGCGCGCGGTCAAAATACCTCGATCGAGCGCGGCTTTTTGCTAACATAAATTACTGAAGATGAGATTGTCCAAAGCTTAAATAATCCATGCAGATATTTTGTGACCGCTAAAACCGATGGGGAAATTCTAGGATTTGTGGCTATATCACAACCCAAAATATCTAATGAAAAATTGGATAAAATTATCTGGAAAGATGAGGTTTTTAAGAAAAGAGTCACAAGCGAGCGGCATTTTTATCTCCAAAGAGTAGCAACAAAGGTAGATTGGATGGGTAGAGGTGTGGCTCGATTTATGTATAAAGAAATTTATCAACTTTTTACAAATTCATTTATTTCGCTGTTTATTGTTACCCAGCCAATAGCTAATACTCGTTCCCTAATGTTTCACCAAAAACAGGGATTTGAACAAATAGGAACTTTGCAAGTTGGCCTATTTCTCGATTTAGAAAATTATGAATGTATTGTGATGTTTAAAGAAACTTGAATTTATCATGAGTGAGTCTCCAAGCAGAAGCCGACTTCAATCCAGCCTAACAGGAGTTACCAGAAGCGAGGGAACTGTTATCTCCGCGAATTGCCACCTCAAATAAGCTCGATCTAACACCCTTAGTGGCTGCTATACTTCCCCTCCTCGCAGTAAAAATATTTTTCCCCAAACAAAAAGCGCCCCTATTACTAGGAGCGCTTTTTGTCAATCAAAGACTAAAACTTAGCCATTGATAGAAGGAGCAACCATTGCCACTGGGGTGACTTCACTTGCAGCCAAATCAAGCGGGAAGTTGTGAGCATTGCGCTCGTGCATTACTTCCATACCCAAGTTAGCGCGGTTGATGACATCAGCCCA